>JACMRC010000232.1 GCA_014376655.1 Mucilaginibacter sp.
GGGGCTTTTTTTGTGGATATGAAAGCACCGTTAAACTTACGAAGTTTTTAAAACTTCGTAAGTTTAAAATGTAATGCAACCACTACCTTTACCAAATGACCGAACAAGAATTGATTGACTATTTTACTGACAAAAACCTGCCCGAAACCCTGCGTATTAATCGCGCCGTCACTCAGCACGAAGTTAGGGTCGCAGTCGACCGGAATATTGAAACAATGTTGGCCAATCCAAAACAAGGCGGTGCCAAACACCGGTTAACCCAGATCATGACCGCGTTAGAAACGCCTTACGCCGGGCTAACGGCAATCTTTACGTAGATCTAAAGTCGTTATACATTATCTTTACTCTTAACTTAAATTATGGGTTGGGCTTGCCCAAAATGTGAGGGGAGCTACCTAAGCAGCGGCATCGATATACTTACGCCAGTATGGCAATAGTTATTACAAACAAGTAATAATATTTATAATTTAGCCTAACTTAAGCCTGTTAAAAAGCCAGGGGCTGATGATTAACCATCCTTACTACCTTATCAACGATATCTTCTACTTCAAACGGTTTGCGGATATGATCATTAGCCTCACATTCTGCCGCAATCAATTCAATGTCATTGGCTGTCGAAAGAATGATTACCGGGATAGCTGCCAGGGCTGCAACCTGTTTTATCTTTCGGCATAAGCGATGCCCGGGCTTGCTGTTGATAAATTCATCCAGCAGGATCACATTCGGCGCGAAAGGAATAATCTCCGAAAGGTCTTCCGGCTCCGGGATGCTGAGTGTTTTAAAACCCTGTTCCTGTAAAATAAATTCTACAATATGGCGGATATCCTCGTCATTCTCAATAATCAACACTTTCTTATCCAAGATCTTATAATTTTTTATAAAGGTAAGTGTTTTAAAATCAATCGCTGACATCGCAATGTCAAGTCTTCATCAAAGTATGTCGGAAAGGCCGGGTGGGTAAAAACTACTTATATCTATCCGGATACATCAAAATTCCCGCGCACTAAACACTATTGTCGTTTAAACAACACAGAAAAAAATTTGCAGGATAATTAAATTGTATTATGTTTTACACCGTTTTTTTGCCAGTTTTTAATTAGAAAGCACAAAAAAGTCGTTTAGGCAGGGTTATTGGAAACAGGACAAAGTCGGGCATAAGCCCTGACTTGACAAATTATCTATAGTATGAACATTAATTTTACAAAATCGCTGCTTGCCCTAACATTAGTGGGCCTAACAGTAACAGCGTCTGCCCAAAACATGGGTTCTGATTCAACCACTCGTTTTCAAAAAAGACAATTCCGCACCTGGTCAATTGGCCTTAATGGTGGCATCCTTACCGCCGCTACCCCGTTTAACAACGAAAACAACGGCGACTTTAGAAGCCCGCAAATTAGCTGGGGTTACGGCGCTTACGTTAAAAAACAAATTTTACCGGGCTTTGGTATCCAGGCCGATTTTATGGCAGGTACCCTTAAAGGCGTTCGTGCAAACACTTTGCCTGCAGGTACATCTGCGCAGGATGCGAGCAGCTACAACACCCGTATCCAATGGGCCGGGTCTGTAAGCGCTAACTTTACGGTTGCTAACGTTAGCCTTAACCAAAAGCGTAATATACTTGCGCCGTATTTAACAGCGGGTGCAGGCTATATGTCATCAAGCACGCATGTTAATAACACGCCTGCCGGTAACAATAGCGATTATCATGACAACTGGTTTGTACCAATTGGTGGTGGTTTTAAATTGGGTTTATCCCGCGTAGTTAATATCGATTTGGGTTATACCGTCGCTTTTGTTAAAGCACGCGATTTTGATGGCGTTGTAGGTACGTTGAACGACCGTTTCGCTTACGCTCATGCCGGTATCGAAATTGCTTTGGGTAAAAAGAACACCTCGCAATTACAAAACTTTAGCGCTATAGCTGCTATCCGCGAGGAAAGCGCTGCCGAAAGTAATGAATTGCGTAACCGTTTAGCTATTGCCGAACAAAACCGTTTGCGCGACCAGGCCGCATTTGATGCCGCAACTGCCCAATATGCTAAAGATATGGGTGATGATGATATGGATGGTGTTGCCAATAAATTTGACAAATGCCCGGGCACTCCGGCCAATACAGTTGTTGATGGTGCAGGTTGCCCTTTAAAAACTCCTAAACAAGTTATCCGCGAGAAAGTTATCGTTACCGAAGCTGACCGTAAGGTAGTGGGCGAAGCTATCAGGAACCTTGAATTTGATTTGGGTAAAGCCACTATCAAAGCCAGGTCATACGCAACACTTGACCGCGTTGCCGACCTGTTGGTTCAAAAGAACTTCAGCCTTAAATTGGCGGGCCATACTGATAATACCGGTTCAATGGCGCTTAATTTAGCTTTATCAAAAGACAGAGCAGAAGCCGTAAAAGCTTACCTGGTATCAAAAGGTGCCAACGCTTCAACTATCGAAGCTACAGGTTACGGCCCTAACCAGCCAATTGCGACTAATAAAACCGCAGCCGGCCGCCAACAAAACCGCAGGGTAGAATTCTCTTTATTTTAATAATAAGGGTAGTAAATAAGTGGAAGGCCGTCTCGAAAGGGGCGGCTTTTTTTGTGGGTGAAACCTGTGACGTAGTAAAACAGGTAAGTCGCGGTTTTCGTTATCTTTACTCAACAAAAAACCATGAGCTGGACCTGCCCAAAATGTGAACGCGAACTACCCAAGCCAGAGCAGCGGCACTATTGCGCGCGCGTTAGCCTTGATAGCTTGTTCGACGGGCGGCCGGCAGAACTGATACTGGTGTTTGATAAACTGTTGGCCGAGGTGACAGATTGGGACGAAGTGCTGGTTGGTGTAACGCCAAATTGTATTGTCTTTACCCGTCGGTGGACTTTCCTGGTAATCCGGCCCATGAAAAAGGAGCTGGATATTAAGTTTTATTCAAAAGTGGCGCACCCGGAGAAACCGGTAGTTAAAAGTGTGGCCGTGGGTAATAAGTTCGAGAACCATATCCGCATTGCGTTGCTGGATGATTTGCGGCCGGCTTTGTTTGTTTACCTGCGCGAATCGTACGATTTGCTATAGACGGCTAAGCTCGACTGCTTTTTTGGTTGCCTTACCAATCCTTTTATCGCGGTGAGCAATGAGTTCGCAAATGCTGATGGCGGCAGTTTCAAAATCATCATGGTGGGGGCGCAACAATAGCCAGGCGGTGTCGAAAACCTCGCCCTCATTAAATACAAAATCGGTAATGGCCGGTATGTCCGCCTTTAGACTGGCGTGATCTTTCCGCGTTGTCGAGATCCAGATGCCATTGTGGTGGCTGTTTTTTGGTTGTTCACGCAGGATCAATACGATCTTGCCCTCCCAGTAAATATAGTACATGCCAAAATTCTGTTTGATCACCACGGTACGCGGTAAATAATCTAACAGAAAGTTGTAGGGCATGGTTTTTTTCATCCGCAATTTATATCATGGTATTTAGTATACGTGAATATTATCAAACAAATTCCTATCATAAGTACTTGCAATAAAAGCCATCCCTTTTAAACCCGATTTGCTGGTAACGGTGGCTAATTTATGGCCATCCACCACTCCGGAAACCTGGTCGTCTTTCATTTCCAGTTGCAGATGGTGCCAGGCCGCGGGGTTAAAATTCTCGATCTGGCCCGATGCCAATGTTGTGTATTGCCAGTTTAGTTTCCACCTGCCATCACGGGTCAAGATCCAACGATAGCCCAGCTTATTTCTGTCGGCATAGCGCCCGCCTATCTCTGCATCACCGCCTGCCAGTAAAACATCACCCTCAATAGTGTAATTTTGCCAGGTGGCATCACCAAATAAGGTATGTGGTTTCAATAACCAGTTGTTATACCATAAAATCCCTTCATCGGGTACAACCTGTGCAAGGCACATGCCACCATTTGGATATTGATAGGTTTCGAACGTGCCTTTCTGATCAGAGAAATAGCGTGGGGTTTGGCCGGGGGCGTAGCTGCTAAAATCCTCTGTGTATGGAAATGGGAATGGCTTACTTTGCGGCGGCGTGCCAAACCAGCCTTTTGTTTGCCCGGTAGTACTTGTTAAAGTATAAATAGCATCGGGTTCTAATTCTATTTCTATAGCGTTTTGATGTAACCGCAAGGGTTTTTGTCTTACGAATTGCTCTTTTTCAGTCGACTTCCATAAATACACAGGCCCGTTTTTCAGGCCCTTCCCAATTGCAATCTTTACCTTTCGTTTTTCGCCGGTGACCATGATGACAGACCAATCGCCTGTTTTAGGATCACGCAGCGCTACATGGCTGCCACGCCAGGTAGCTGCATCAAATTGCCCGCAGGCATCGTCCATATATACCCAGCCAGGTTGGGCAAATTGGGTGGTATGGGCCAATGCCCAAACTGATGGCCACACGGTATAATGACCGCTCCAGGGTGCGTCGGCCTGTATTGCCCCGGTATTGGGCCAAATAATTTGATCATATATACCATCAACCGGGCACCAGATCTCGTATTTGGTGACACGGTCGCGCGTATATATTTTGTTCATCAACCGGGCAAGGTAAAGCGCTCCTTTTCCTCCCCATTCCTGTCCGGACTGGCTCCACTCTTCGCTGGCCCAAAGGGGTTTCCCTGATAACTTAGCTTTCTCGGTAGCAGGGTGGCTGCCTTTCTGATCAATATCCCATGGCTCGCGCCCGTCCAGGTAGTGATAACCAACCGCGTTTATCAGCTTGTCAAACTCCGGGTTCTTTTCCAGCTTATCAAATATCTGCCAAAACTCACTATCGTCATCAGGAGCCTGGAGTTTCACTTTCGAAAAACCGTGGGCATTTAATGTGGGGCGCAAATATTTAGCTATCCAGTTTAAATCGGTGCCGTTTTCGTTTTGGGCGGCAGATACCCAGTCCATCTCCAGCCCGTAATGCTTCCGGGCAACATCCAGGAAAGAAACCAGCCAATCGGCCGACTCCTGCGAAAACCGGTTGCCAACCCAACGCGGATAGGCCCACGGAAGGCAGTCCAGTATAACCTGCGGGTTGCGTTTGCGTGCTTCGGCCATTAACCAAAATTCATAACCCCTGGGTTTAGGGTCAAGTAGTTCTGCACGTGTTATAGCCTGCGAAGGTTCACTGCCGCAGGTAGAGTTTTCGCCACTACCAATTTCAACTTTAAGATGCTGAAACCCGGCGCCAAATTTTGGCTTGAACAAGAAATCGAGCACCTCGGCACGTTGCTTTTCGGGGTAATCGGCCAGGTTACGGGTAGACGCGCCGGCACTTACTGCCCCTACGCCTTCAAATACTCTTCCCTTATCATTTGCATTTAAAGAAATTTTTGTTTGCGCATGTGTGTTCAACAGTATTGCAAACATTGCCGCAAAGCAACAGGTAAGTTTTTTCATCGAAATGCAATTTGGTTATAATGGTTTATTGTATCTATATAATATAAAAAGTTTCCTGAAGCTAATTAACAAGGTAAACGTTTTATATTCAATAAGGCTAAATTGAAATCAAATGTGGCAAGAGAATAACTATAAACCAATGGACATTTTTGTAAAAAAGATGGATTATGTTACCAATAATAAGAAACTTCGGACAGCGGAGATTTTAGCTATCGCTCATAATGTCAATATTTTATTTACAAAGTTTACATTAATATTTACAATACAGATTCGTTAGGCTGAAAAACATCAAAGTAGATTTGCTGAACTAATTCTGATAGATATGAAAAATAATAGCAATGTTTTGTATGGCCTGGTTATCATGCTGGTTGGCGTAATTTATTTTCCCGTGCAGGCTCAGCAAAAAAAGGGCATTCATCGCGCTGACTTTTCCGGCGAATGGAGAGCTAAAGAGTCCATAAGTATGGGCGGAAATATTGTTTGCACCTACAGCGAGGGCGATCGTATGCTATATAAAGCGATGAAAATAACACAGCAGGCAAATTTTTTAAGTATAGAGGTATCAGATCCATCTCCCAACCGAGGTCCGGCTAAAAGCCAGGAGAAGCTTATCTTCGATAAGGTAACCGAAATTGATAATAGCGTCCCGGGATTCGGGAAGAAGGTTACTGTAAAATGGTCGGCTGATGGCCAAACTATGACCGTGAATTCAGTTGTACGCCTGATGACTGCCACTCCTTACCATGTAAATGTTCAGAAACAAGAATTGGTTTACGTAACAGAGGTTTGGAAGTTGATCAATAATGGCAACTCTATTTCTGTGCAGACCAATGCCAAATCCGGCTTAATGGGCCGCGACCGCGAACGCAACTGGACGACCGTATTCGATAAAGCCACCTGGTATTCAAAGTTTTTTTTGTAACAGATCGACTTAGTTTGGTTGGGCAGCTGCTGTCCCGAGGTTTATAACTTCTAACTCCTATGCAATTAGTCTTTAGACTATTGTGTTCAAAACAAACATTACGGAATGTAGGCGCAGACCACAAGTATAAGGGTCCTATAAGGCACAAGTAGCCTTTACCCACTTGCCCCGCCCGACATACTTGCGCCAGCATGGGAAGAGTTTTGATCTAATACATTAAGTTGATCTGGCAGTGTAGGATGGTTTATAAAATCTATGGTTTCTTTGATAAACCATTTCGGAGAATAACATTCAAGAAAGAATCTTGTTACCATGTGGTCTGAGATATAGAATGATTGCTTTCCCATTTCATGTGGCCTGAAAAAATAAGAAAATTCCGGCTCATCTGCATTTATCATGTCGTAACCTTGCTCAAAAGCATAACGTTTCAATAAGTCTATTTCCAGTAACATTATGATCACCATTTCACCTTTGAGGAAAGCTAAATAATCTGTCGTGCGTTGAAATATTTTAATAAATGGTAAACAAGCGGTTTCAGCGAATTTGCGCGCATTTAACGAAAAGTATAGTGGCGCGGAGTTGAAGCTCTTCAAAGGTTCATCCGAAGGTTCGGATCGGTAAGCAATCCAGTAAATCAATCCCTCTTCCGGTTTACCGACGCAAGAGCCCTTTTTTTTTGCGATGTCTATATACTCATTCAGCTTTTGAATATAATGTTTTGTTTTTGAGGTTTGGCTAACCCGAATGCGCTGTTCTTTCATGCCGGGCACAGCCATCGGCTGATCATCGA
>JACMRC010000233.1 GCA_014376655.1 Mucilaginibacter sp.
TACAGCCATTCATAACTTTGAAATATTTGTTGACGGGCACCGCGCTTTTATCGACTATAAACAACACGGCGATAAGTATTTCCTCATCCACACCGAAGTACCGCAAGAGTTGGAAGGCAAAGGCGTTGCCGCCGCGCTGGTAGAAAAAGTGTTTAAATACCTTGAAGCAAATAACTTTAAAATGGTGCCGTATTGCGTTTATATTAAAGCTTATTTAAAACGCCACCCGGAATGGGAAAGGTTGATGGAATAAAAGAAGAAATGCGATGCAGAAAGTTGAATTAACTGTTGAAAAAAGCAACGATAGAATTTGGGGCAGAGTAATCTATAATGATAATTTAATAATAGACGAGGCAACTAACCTATACGATCTGCAACTGAAAATTAAAACACTGTTATTTAACGTTGAAGGCGTTGATCCCAAAAGTGTTACTTTTGATTTAAAGTATGATATACCACAATGAATAACCCCACTGTAGAGATACAATTAAGTAAAACAAAACTAACGATGCTGTTAATTGGCGGTATATGTTTTATTACGCTGGCGATCTGGCTTATTGCAGACCCGTTAGCTAAATAGTAGTTTACTTCACCATCAATTCCATCACCCCTTCAACATACAAAGGGTTAGCGCCGCGGTTGCTGGCAACAAATGCGCCTATCGCGCAGGCTCTTTCTAAAACCTGTGGCATTGGCAATTTATTCAACAGGCCAACAATAAAGGTAGCAAGGAATGCGTCGCCGGCACCTACGGTGTCAACCACGTCTACAGTAAAGCCGGGGTGCTCATAAAACTCATGGTCGTGCCATACTATGGCACCGTTGTCGCCGCGGGTTACGCAAATGGTTTGGACATGGTATTTTTTACGGAACTCGGTAATTTTATCTTTCAGGTCGCCGTTTTTTGTGCTTATAAGCAGGTTAGCTTCTTCTTCGTTCATCTTCACCACATCGGCTCGTGCTGCCAGGTTTTGTATGGTTGACAGGGTATAATGCGGCGCACGCAGGTTAACATCAAATATTTTTAATGCCTTAGTTTCGTCTAACAGGTTAAGCAAGGTATCGCGGCTTTTGGCTTCGCGGCAAACCAAACTGCCGAAAACAATGACTGTAGCGTCTTTAGCGCATTTGGTAAGTTCGGGTTTAAGTTTAATATTATCCCATGATACAGGCTGAGGTATAATATAAGTAGCCTGTTGATCTTCGTCCAGTTGTACGGTAACCTCGCAGGTAGGTAATTTGTCGCTTGTTTGGATCAGGTCGCTGTATAGGCGGTTGTCTTTTAAAAATTCAATTAGTTTTTTACCCGAAGCGTCGGTGCCTACACGGCTTGCAAATGCTGCCTGCGCGCCTTGCTGGGCCAGGTGAAAGGCCACATTCATGGTTGCACCACCGGCTACTTTTTGTTCGCCAAATGCATCCCATAAAACTTCGCCAAAACATAGTATACTTTTCTTCATAAGACAGCTTGAGCTAAAAAGCCAAAGCTATAACGTTTTTTTGGTTTTAACATTAACTTAATGTTATGAATATCGAAGCAGTGCAATTAGGCATTAATTGTATATTCGTGATATGATAAATATGATGCTTATTGGTGATTGTACGAGTTAATAACAATGGTGTTATCTAAAAGACAACCGCGTTGGAAAACGGCATTAATAGGTGTCGGCTTGTTTATACTGGCCGGTTTTACCTGGGTTATTATTCCCGCTATCAGGAATGGGTTTAACCTGTCGCACACACCTTTACCTGAGCATACCGCGTTGTTTACAGATACTTTCAGAAGTAAACTACCTGTGGCTTATGTTTACAAAAGCAAAATTCAAGGCGCTCAGTCCAACTATATTTTGCCTGCTGATTTTCATCTTACTGTATATCAAGTAGGCCTGAAAGACTACCAATCTTTGAGCCGGATCTTAAGGTTAAATGATAAAAAGCCAGAGAGAACATTCGAAGTTTATTCTCCGTATCAAGAAGATTCGTTTTTGACAATGACTAAATCTACAAGCAAGGTAGATAGTGTTTCATCAGTATTTTTTAGGTATGATGGGCCTTTACTAAAAGGATTAATGCAAAATGATAGCCTGGCTTATTACCATTTAAAATATAACAAGTTGTCTATATCGTATGACGACGGCGGTAATGATGTTTGGAGTATTGCAAAAGAACATTATCAACCGTCAATCAGCGTAGCTTTTATAAAGAAGAAAAAGACGTTATATATAGTTATGTTATTTAAAACCGCAAATGAAAATATGGACTTCCCGTCAGATAAGTTATATAATATGTTAAAGAAGTAGATTTCCAGACTCGCTTTGCGATGTGAGTGCAATTGTTTGATAATTTGTAAACACAAAAAACCCGGCGCTGCGCAACCGGGTTTTCCTGTTCTGTGAGATAGATTTAAATAATTATGACTACGGTTTCAGTTCTGCCAACGAACTACAGCAAACTGCTTACCGCCAAATCATAATGTCTTTATTTAGGCATTAACACTGTATTTACTACGTGTATTACGCCATTGCTCTGGTTAACGTCGGCAATCGTTATCCACGATTTGCCACCTTTTTCATCAACCAGGTATAATTTTTTACCCTTGGCTTTTACCCATAATTTACCACCTTGTACGGTTGTTAATTCGGTTTTACCCATGCCTGTTTTTACTTTCGCCCAAAGGTCGGCAGCACTTAATTTGCCGGCCACAACATGGTACGTTAGTATTTTAGTAAGGGTTGCTTTGTTCTCTGGTTTTACCAAAGTTTCTACAGTGCCTTTAGGCAGTTTGTCAAATGCTTCATTTGTTGGCGCAAATACCGTGAATGGGCCTGCAGATGATAAAGTCTCTACCAAACCTGCGGCTTTAACAGCGGCAACAAGCGTGGTGTGATCTTTAGAGTTTACAGCGTTCTCTACGATGTTTTTTGTTGGATACATGGCGGCGCCGCCAACCATTTTGGTTTGAGCGAAAGTGTTAGGAGCGATTGCGATAGCTACTAAAGCAAACGCCGAAATAATTAAATTTTTCATAGTTTTTAATTGTTGTTATTTGGGAGGAGATACGGCAGGCTGATGTACCCGGTTTTAATTTTATTAGAGCCGGGAGTGCTAACTTTTAAGAAACCGAAAGGTTAAGATGTGCGTAGATGCGCCACTTTTTAGTAACAAATTTTAAGTGTAATACGCTTAAAAAAACAGCTCGGCTGCAATATGGTCGGCATATAGTTTGCCGGTTTGGGTGAGGGTTATTTTATTTTCTTTTTGGTCTATCCAGCCTTTGTCCAGGAAAGGTTGGGCCTCTTTAATAAGCATTGCAGCAGTACCGCCGGCAATGTTGTTTAAATGGCCGGTATCTAACCCCCAACTGGTGCGTAACGAGGTCATGATATATTCATTCAGCCGGTTTGTTTCTGTTAATACTTCTGTTTCGGCAGGTAATTCATTCTTATATATAGATTGGATGTATTTCGCATTGTTGGCTATGTTCCACTGCCGTGCTTCGCCATTGTATGAATGGGCTGATGGGCCTATCCCAAGGTAAATTACGCCACGCCAGTAATTGGAGTTGTGCCTGCTATAATGGCCGGGCTTGCAAAAGTTAGAGATCTCATAATGCTCAAAGCCTTTGGCCTGCATGGCTTCCATTAACAGGGTAAACTGTTCGGCGCTTTGCTGCTCGTTCATGGCGGGCTGCTTTTTGTTGCGGATGAATGATGCCAGGGCAGTCTGAGGTTCAACGGTCATGGAATAAGCTGATACATGCGGAACATCCAATTCAAAAACTTTATTAAGGTTATGCTTCCACTTTTGTTCGGTAAGCAGGGGGTAGCCATAAATCAGGTCGACGGTGATGTTTTCAAAGCCGTTATCCTGCGCGCGCTTTACCGATGCCTCGGCTTCATCGGCGCGGTGTACACGGTTCATCCATTGTAAATCATCATCAAAAAAAGACTGGATGCCAATGCTGAAACGGTTTACGGGAGTTTGGCGTAATGCTTGCAGTTTGGCTTTGTCCAGATCGTCGGGGTTGGCTTCTAAAGTAATTTCGGCATCCTTAGCTACTGTGTGGAAACCGGTAATGGTATGTAAAAGCATGTTGATCTCGCTTGCTGCTAATATCGACGGTGTGCCGCCACCAAAGTAAATAGTTTCAATAGTTTGGTTTTGCAGGTAGTTTTTTTGCAGCTGTATTTCTTTCACCAACGCCTGCAAAAGCTCATCCTTATACTTTAGCGAAGTGCTGAAATGGAAATCGCAGTAATGGCAGGCTTGTTTGCAAAAGGGGATATGTAAGTAGATGCCGGCCATGGGCGCAAAGGTAGCAGAATGTGCAGATATGCA
>JACMRC010000234.1 GCA_014376655.1 Mucilaginibacter sp.
ATGGTAGTTGGGTCAAACGAGCGTTTATACGGTTGGATGGATGAAGGCTTTAACACTTTCATCAACACCCTATCAACAGCTAATGCGATGAATGGCGAAAATATGCGTGGCGGCCGTGCTTTTGGCCCTACAGCATTGGCATTCACCAGGCCAACACTTGAGCCAATGATGAGCAATCCTGATAACTTAAAGGAAGCAAACAACGGTACGTTATTATACAGCAAACCAAGCGCAGGTTTAGTGATGCTGCGCGAGCAGATTTTAGGCCCTGAGCGTTTTGATTACGCGTTTAAAACTTATATCGAGCGTTGGGCATACAAACACCCGTCACCTGATGATTTCTTCCGTACAATCGAAGCAGCTTCGGGCGAGAGCTTACAATGGTTCTGGAGAGGCTGGTTTGTAAATAACTGGCAGTTAGATGTTGGCGTTCGCGCGGTAAGTTATGTAGACGGTGATGCTGCAAAAGGTTCGATCATTACTATTGACAACCTGGAGAAAATGGCAATGCCGGTAACGTTAGAGATTAAAACTGTTAGCGGTAAAACCGAGCGTGTTAACTTCACTGCCGAAATTTGGGAGCGTAACGTAAGCTGGTCTTTTATCTATCCATCAACAGAAGCTATAGAATCTGTTACTTATGACCCCGATCATAAACTACCGGATGCTAACCGTACCAACGACGTTTGGACAGCAAAAAAGTAATAACCAACTAAATAACAAGAACCCGGCTTAAGGCCGGGTTTTTTGTTTAATGCATTTGTTAAAAATAGTTAAACATCAATATTGGTACTATAATTGAGCTATTTTAACCCTATAATTCTAAGACCTATGAAACGCTACCTGGTATTTATCGCATTATTCTTTATTGCCTGTGCCGCCAACGCGCAGGATGTTTTAAAAGGCATCGTAGTTGAGCAAGGCACTAACGAAAAACTGACCAATGTTTTTGTACATAACACCAGTAACAAGCAAATAACCCTGGTTGATAAAAACGGCAATTTTGAAATTAAAGGCGGAAAAAATCACCTCATCATTTTTGATTCGCCGGGTTATGTACCTGATACTTTATTGGTGATAGATTACACACCTTTAAAGATTGTATTGAAGCCTGTAGGGATAACCTTAAAGCAGGTTGATATTAATGCTTCACGTAGGGCATTTGACCCGCATGTAGAATATCCGGAGATTTACAGGAAGAGTAAAGTTTACCCGCTTTCGCCAAGCACCTGGTTCTCTAAAGAGGGTAGAGACGCACGCCGCCTTAAACGCTTTTTTGAACAAGAGGAGCAGGAACGTTACATAGACAGGTATTATACCGTTACTATAGTAGGCAACGTTGTACCTTTAAAAGGAGAGGAGCTGCAAAATTTTATGGCGATATACCGGCCGACCTATGCTTATGTTAAAAGTAATAATGGCCCATCATTAACGCTGTATATTAATGATTCTTACCAAAAATATAAAGTGCTGCCTACTGAGAAAAAGGTATTGCCGGGTTTGAAATAATATTTGTCATTTCTCACTACGTTTCGAAATGACAGTTTTGGTGGATCTTTTTTACACCAAATACTCAAACAAGGTCTGCTCCTTATTCAATTCAATAACCTCGAAGCGGTGTTCTTTAAAACGCTGTAACAGGCCTTCGTAATCGGCTTTATTAGTTAGTTCTATACCTACTAATGCCGGGCCTTGTTCTTTCTCTGTTTTCTTAATGAACTCAAAACGAGTAATGTCATCATGTGGCCCCAATACATTATTCACAAATAACTTTAACGCCCCCGGGCGCTGCGGGAACCGTACTATGAAGTAATGTTTTAAGCCTTCGTATAGCAATGATTTCTCTTTGATCTCCTGCATGCGGGCGATATCATTATTACCGCCGCTGATAACACAGACTACTTTTTTACCTTTGATCTGGTCTTTGCATTGATCGAGTACAGCGACAGATAATGCGCCTGCCGGTTCAACTACTATAGCTTCCTCGTTATATAATTTTAGGATGGTCGTACATACCTTACCTTCGGCAGCCAACTTTATTTCGTCCAGCACTTTAGTGCAAAGGTCGTAGGTTAAACTACCCACACGCTTTACAGAGGCACCGTCAACAAAGCGGTCTATCTCCGGTAAAGTAACAGGTCCGCCGTGTTTAAAGGCTTCCATCATAGATGGTGCGCCTTCGGGTTCGACACCAATGAGTAATATGTTCGGGTTCTTTTCTTTCAGATAAGTGCCTGTACCAGCTGCTAAGCCGCCGCCGCCGATAGGCATTATAACAACTTCCGGATTTGGTAGATCTGCTAATATCTCCACGCCAACTGTTCCCTGGCCCTCAATGATGCTGTAATTATCAAAAGGAGGGATGAAGGTCATTTGGTGTTTGGCGGTATAAGCCAGGGCTTCCATCAGGCAATCATCAAAAGTATCGCCCACTAAAACCAGCTCTACGCTGCCGTTGCCAAACATTTCTGTTTGTTGTACTTTTTGTTTGGGGGTTATCTCGGGCATAAAGATCACGCCCTTAGTACCCAGCTTATCGCAAGAGAAAGCTACACCCTGCGCATGGTTACCTGCACTGGCGCAAACCACGCCGCGGTTCAACTCTTCTGCACTTAACTGGCTTATCATGTTATAAGCACCGCGTAACTTGTATGAGCGTACAATTTGCAGGTCCTCGCGCTTTAGGTAGATCTCGCAATCATATTTTTCTGGCAGACGGGG
>JACMRC010000235.1 GCA_014376655.1 Mucilaginibacter sp.
AGGCAGCTGCTCACTTGCACTACACGCCGAAGAAAACGCTATACTCTACGCCGTTAAAAGCGGCGCTAAGTTAGAAGGTGCTACACTTTACACTACACTATCGCCATGTATAGCTTGCGCCCGATTAATATTTTCAGCAGGTATTAAACATGTTTATTTTGATAAATCATACGCCAAATACAAAGGCATTGCCAGCGATGAAGGGGTTGATTTTTTAAATAAGTTTGGCGTGCCTACAGTGCAGTTGATGGAAGAGAACACGATTTAAAGATTTTAGGATTTAACAGGATTACTTTAATGAAGAGTATCCATATGAATCTTACCAAATATCCTGTAATCTCTACACAATCAATCTAATCGTGTCAAACTATTAACGGCTTAACTAAATCCAGCGCAAAATCCAATTGCTCTTCTGGGGTTAGATCAGTATTATCTAATATAATAGCGTCTTCGGCACGGGTTAGCGGGCTTTCTTTTCGGGTAGTATCGGCGTAATCGCGGTGCGCAAGGTTCTCAAATACCTCTTCCAATGTCATTGTAGGGTTGGTGGGTAAAAGTTCTTTATAACGGCGCTCTGCGCGTATTTTCGGGTCGGCAGTCATGAATAGCTTTACCTGGGCGTTAGGGAAAACCACCGTGCCAATATCACGGCCATCCATCACAATACTTTTTGATTTACCCATGCGTTGTTGCTGGCGCACCATCTCAACGCGTACATCATGTATAGCAGCTACTGCGCTTACCTTATCGGCCACATGCATCTGGCGGATCTCGTCAGACACATCTTCATCATTCAGGGTGATATGTGTCTGGTAATCGCGCGAGTGAAAATTAAGATGAATGTCATCCAATGCTTTAACCACTTGTTTATGGTCCTGCATATCAACATTATTGCGGATAAAATATAGTGCAACCGCGCGGTACATGGCACCGCTATCGGCATATATAAAATGAAGTTTCTTTGCCAGGGCCTTTGCTAAGGTGCTTTTTCCGCACGAAGAATAGCCATCAATTGCTACTACAATATTGCTGCTCATGTGCTGTAAAGTTATGAAAAAGTTGGCGGTTTTTAGTTTGCAACTGGCTTAAACAAAATTTAAATCCTGCAAACTGCACAGCGCCTACTGCTAACTTTCTTACCTTTAGCCATGAATTTTTCTAAAGCCGAACTCCAAAAGGAAACATCTTATAAAGCGTCGCGAAGCGGGGGTAAGGGTGGGCAAAATGTAAATAAGGTATCAAGCAAAGTAGAGTTATTGTTTTCTGTTGATAGCTCGGCATTGTTTACTGATGAAGAGAAACTATTGCTTAATGAAAAATTGCAGAACCGTTTAAACAAAGACGGCTACGTACAGGTAATTTGCGATGAAGAACGCAGCCAGTACCTAAACAAAGAAAAAGCATTAGAGCGGTTGATAGGTTTATTAACCCGGTCATTGCAGGTGCAAAAACCACGTAAACCAACCAAACTAAGCAAGAAAAAAAAAGCAGCGCGATTAGATAGCAAGAAAATTCAATCCGCTAAAAAAGAAGGCCGAAAAAAGAACTTCGATGTTTAATTAAATTTATAGAAAGCCGTTACCGATCCCCACGAATGTGTCATTACCATTTGTTGTACATCCTTGGTATGAAACGTGGCGGCCGCGTCAAAGGTCCAACGGTTAGTAGTATAAGTTACACCTATTTCATTACTTAACATTAAACGTTGCGGATCAAGTGTGACTTCCAGGTTTGCGGGGTCCTTATCATTGTTTGCTCTGAAAAGGCTTCCCTGCACCGTAGCATCATAGCCAATAACATTAAGCATAGGTTTGTAATACAAATAAAACTCGTGTTTAACCAAGGGCTTAACGTTGTTGTCAGCGATGACACTGCTTTGTGTAGCTGCCGAATTGAACAACCGGTTAAAAACGCCTAATCTTACCAACGCGCCTACGCCTGCGCCGGTAAAACCTGTACCCAAGTTTACGTATGATCTTAATGAAAAATCAACTGCCGTATCTCTTGCAATAAATTTATTATACTCGGCCGAAAGGTTAAGCTCAACATCGTTTTTTATTTGGTATTGCCAGCCGGCTGGCGTATAAAATCCAAAGTTTTTATGCACCCAGGTCTGTGCTGCTTCGGCACCCGATAGCGGGCCAAC
>JACMRC010000236.1 GCA_014376655.1 Mucilaginibacter sp.
CCTTATCTCATCAACTACATTAAATACAGACCGATTACTGTTGTGCCCGTCAACCAACATTTTTAAGCGATAGCGATATTGATTAATCAACGTTCTGCTTTTAAACAGTTCTTTATAGCTTTTCCAGATCCAAAACTGGCCAACCAATAATTTAGGCAGCAAATCAATCAGCATTATCTGGATATACCAGCCAAACAAAGCCAGTCCGTTTAGATGCAAGGCATGCATATAAAAACGGTTGCGGTAATAGATACTCTTTATCCATTTAGGCTTTTGGAGATCTTTGGTAGTAGCCGATACCTGGTGGCAGCATACTGACTGATGGTCATAATAGCACTTCCAACCCAACTTCCATGCACGGATGCTCAGTTCCATATCCTCGCAATAAAACGGCGAGAACAGCTCATAAAAGCCGCCGACATCTTTTAGCTTTTTAGCATCTATAAGCGCATTGGCGCCCGATAAATAAAAGGTGTATAGCCGGTCATCAGCTGCATCGGTATAATAAAAGTAGTCTGTCTTTAACTTTAGCCCATTAAATTTCGGCATACGGGCAGCGTCCTGGATATGGTCGCCCTCCATATCAATAATACGCCCCATTACCCCAAAGGTATCATCCGCATCAAAATATTTAAATTGATGTTCGAAATAGTCGGGCGTAAGTTTAACATCCGAGTTTAACAGCAACACCAAATCATGTTGCGCTGCGTTTATACCCTGGTTGCAAGTAAAAGAGAAGCCGGCGTTCTTGGCGTTCACAAACAACTTTACCTGCGGGTAATTTTCCTTAATAAATTCACCAGACTTATCGGTCGAGCAATCATCAACCACAATTACCTCGTAAGCTACCCCTGCATTTTTTATAGCAGTAAAAGTAAAAGGCAGGTAAGTTGATAATAGCTTTGCGCCATTATAATTAGGTATGATTATAGATATACTTTTTTTAGCCACGGCTATTTAACTATTTTATAATTGCGGTATTCGCTAACGCGCCAGCCGGTCCAGTCCTCTATTTTTTGCAGGGCCTTACGGCGGAAGGTCATTTTTTTATTTAGCGTTTTAAGATCTATCTCCAGTTTCCAGTTGGTTGCAGCTAATCTATCCTTCATAACCGCCGGGTGCCCGTCGGTAAAATGCACCAGCCTATCGGGGTTTTTATGGCTATAATCAAACGTAAAATTTTCGGGTAGGTTTTGCGCCATCCAGTCATCGTCATGATAAAACTGGTTAAAATTGCGCAGCTTATTGGCCAGGCCCGACGGCGGCTTTACCCAGCCATAATGATATATATAAGCATCTATCAATTTTACATTGATCTTGCGGTTATCCCATCTAAAGCCTTGCGCGTCGCGGTAAGAGTGTACGGCTTTGTTATTTCGCACTATCCTAATCTCGCGGCGATACCACCGGCGCGAATGTCCATAATAATCAAACGAGCCATAAAAGTGCAGGTATTTAAATAACAGGCCCTCAATTTGGCTGTCGTTTAAATTAGCTTCCATTTCTTTTTTTATTGTGGGCAGATATTTTTCATGTACACATTCGTCGCCCTGTATATAAAAGGCCCAGTCAACATCCGGCGATATAGCGGCAAAAGCTTTATCTGTTTCGGCAGCAAATACAGCACCGCCTTCGCGAATGGTTTCGTCCCAAACGGTCTTGATGATCTTTATTTTGGGCGAGTCTATTGCCCTTACCAGTTTTTCGGTATCATCATCGCTATTACCCAAGGCAACTATAAATTCATCGCATATAGGTAATATAGAGGTTATAGCCTCAACAATTGGATAATCGTTTTTTACCGCGTTGCGGATAAATGTGAAACCTGCTACCTTCATTAAAACTACGCGGGGGTTTATGCTAAATGGCAAATATAGTTATCTAATGCATAAGCCAACGAATGATTAGTGTGTCACCACTTGTCCGCGATATTTTTAGTATCTTGTATAAATCTAACTGCCGGGTGTTAAATAGCGCACTTTTGCCAATGTCAATTCGGCGCATAAATTACATTATTTATGTTATGTTCTTATAATCAGCAAGTTAAGTAAAATACACACTGTGATATACTGTGAATTCATGTGATAATGATGTGAATTCGCGTGATAGCGTGTGATAATGATGTCAATCCGTGTGATATAGTGTGATAATGATGTGCTATTTCCCGGGTATATTATTACTTATCTGCCGAAAGCTTTATATATTGCACCATCACGTTATGCCAAAAGCCAGTTACATACAACCCACCGTTGCCAATTTCAAATCGGTAGCGCGTGCGCTTACTGTTGTGGAGAATGATTTGCCCGGTGCCGATAACCTTTTAAAAAATTTAACTTTTACAAAACCGACACCTATAATAGGTATTACCGGCCCGCCGGGCGCAGGTAAAAGCACCTTAGTAAACAGCCTTATTGAGCAATTGGTTAGCAAGGGCGATAAGATAGCTGTACTGGCTATTGATCCCACATCACCTTTTAACTTTGGATCTTTATTAGGCGATAGGATAAGGATGTCCGGCCACTTTAACAGCCCGGATGTTTTTATAAGATCATTAGCCACACGTGGATCATTAGGTGGCTTATCCGCCAAAACAATTGAAATGGCTGATGTATTGCGCGCCGCCGGTTTTGATTATGTGCTGATAGAGACGGTAGGCGTTGGCCAATCGGAAATTGAGATAGCCGGGCTGGCAGATATTACGTTTGTGGTATTGGTGCCCGAATCGGGTGATGAAATCCAAAACATCAAATCGGGCCTGATGGAAGTGGCCGATGCCTTCATCATTAACAAAGCCGACCGCGATGATGCCGACCTATTTGCAAACAACCTTAAAAAGATAATCCACCAAAAAGAAGGTGATGAAATACCTGTTTTTAAAACCGTAGCTACAACCGGAGTCGGTATAAATGAAGTGGCTGATTTTATTTTAAACGCCAAACATACCCCAAACGCCCGTAAAGAATTTTTACTGACCGAAAAAGCTTACAAGCTGATACAACAAAAATGCATGGTCGGCATCGACAAAAAAAAACTCCAGCAGGATATTGCTGAAGCTTTAAATATTGAAGGTTTTAACCTGTATGCTTTTACCGAAAAATATTCCGGTTAAAAAAAGAGACGCAAAGTATTGCGTCTCTACATAAATTAAATAATTCCGAAATCGAACATCCGAAATCCGAAATCCTAACTATTCATTATTTCCTCAATATGCACTGCCTCTAAAGGTATATCAGCCATCAGGTCAATATTACCACCTTTAGTTATCAGGATATTGTTTTCTAACCTAATACCCAAACCTTCGGCAGGGATATAGATCCCCGGCTCGCAGGTAAGGATGTTGCCAACCTCAAAAGGTTTGTAGCGACTGGCAAAATCATGTACATCCAAACCTAAATGGTGCGATGTGCCGTGCATAAAGTATTTCTTATAGGCCGGCATTTTGGGGTCCTGTTTCTCTACATCGTGTTTGGTTAATAACCCAAGGCCAATCAGCTCGTCGGTCATTACTTTGCCAACCTCGTCGTGGTACTCGTTCCATACCGCACCCTCAACCAGCATTTTGGTAGCGGCACGCATAACGCGCAACACAGCATCATATACATCGCGCTGGCGTTTGGTAAAGCGGCCGTTAACCGGGATGGAGCGGCTCATGTCGGCATTATAGTTACCGTATTCGGCACCAAAATCAAACAATATCACATCGCCATCTTTGCAAACCTGGTTGTTGTCTATATAATGTAGTACTATCGCGTTTTTGCCCGATGCTATAATAGGGTTATAAGCATGGCCCGTTGCGCGCTGGCGGATAAACTCATGGATTATCTCTGCTTCTATCTCATATTCTGTAACACCCGGTTTAGTAAATTTCAATACCCTTCTAAAAGCATCATTAGTAATAGCGCATGCTTTTTTGGTCAGGTCGATCTCTGTTTGTGATTTCACAACCCGCAAATCGCGCATTA
>JACMRC010000237.1 GCA_014376655.1 Mucilaginibacter sp.
CACCCACCTGGAGTACGGTACCCACTTCTTCTAATTCAGATTCTGACTTGAAACCCGCCAACTGCTGACGCAAAATTGCCGATACTTCATCTGGTCTTACCTCTACCATAGTTTATTTTAATTTTGAGATTTTAATTATTCCATTAAACAATGCCTTGGGCAAAGTTCTTTTTCAATTTTTTCAAGTTATTTGCAATACTTGTATCAACCTGCCTGTCGCCAACGGTTAAAACAAAACCGCCAATTAATTCAGCATCAACCTTAGCTTCTAACACTACTTCGCCGCCTACTGCCGCTTTTACTTCGGCCAGGATCTTAGCTTTATTAGCATCAGACAATGCAGTTGCCGATACTACGGTAGCTTGGGTAATGTGTTTTAAAACATCATACTGGTTAACAAACTCGTGCGCGGTGGTGTATAATACGTCACCACGGCCTTTGTTTATCATCAGTTTAAAAAACGCAAGCGTGACCTTGTTCATCTTGTCTTCAAATAATGAAGTAAGGATGGCCAATTTTTTTTGATGCGATATGATAGGATTACTTAACACCGCAATTAATTGCGAGTTTGCCTTTAAGGTTTTCAGGAAAAACTCCATATCATTCTTTACATCTTCCAAAGATTTTTGCTCTTGTGAAAGATCAATGATTGATTTGGCGTACCTGGCTGCTACCGTTAATTCTGACATATTTTTTTAGTTGTGAGTGATGAGTTGTGAGTTGTGAGTATAAAAACTCATCACTCAAAACTTACTACTCAATACTTATAATTTAACTTCTTTTAAAAGCTGGCTAACCAACTCGTCTTGTTTTTGCTGATCTGCTAATTGCAGTTTCAATACTTTCTCAGCAATCTCTAATGACAATGATGCTACCTGGTTCTTCACATCAGCCATAGCTATAGCTTTTTGGCTATTGATCTCGATCCGCGCCATCTCAATCATACGTGCACCTTCGGTGTGCGCAGCTTCTTTGGCATCGCTAATAATTTGATCTTTAACTTTTTTAGCTTCGTGTAAGATCACATCGCGCTCGGCACGGGCTTGTTTTAATAAAGCTTCGTTCTCGCTGGTTAAACGAGACATTTCTTCTTTAGCCGCTTCTGCTTTAAGCAATGAGTCCTCTATAGAACGCTCTCTTGTATCAATGGCCGCCATAATAGGCTTCCAGGCAAACTTAGCCAGTAAGAAAAACAATACCGCGAACGATACAGTGGTCCAAACTAACAAGCCAATTTCCGGGGTTACTAACGGATTCATTTTTTATATGATAATATATTTAAAAAATCAATTTAAATAACCGTACCTGTTGCCAATCGCTACAGGTACGGTTAAAGTTTTCTCTTAGGGAGAATATTATTTCAAGCCTAAGAATGATACTACCACACCGAACAAAGCAGCACCCTCAACAAGGGCAGCAGCAATGATCATTGCAGTTTGGATCTTTGCAGCAGCTTCAGGCTGACGTGCGATACCTTCAACGGCTTTACCACCGATTTGACCGATACCAATGCCGGCTCCGATTACTGATAGACCTGCACCAAGTGCAGCGATACTTCCAATCATTGTTTTAAATTTAAAAGTTAATATATGTATTATAGTTATTTACTCGATTAATGATGAGCTTCCTCTATTGCTGTACCTATAAACAAGGCAGTTAACAATGTAAAGATGAAAGCCTGTAATGCCGCAACCAATAGTTCCAGCACATCCATAAATACTACGAATGCTACTGATACCGGTGCGATGTATAATGATTTGAAAACAAATATCAATGATATTAAGCTTAATACAATGATGTGGCCCGCGGTAATGTTAGCGAACAAACGAATCATCAATGCAAAAGGGCGCGATATAATACCTACCAACTCAATAACCCACCATAAAGGCCAGATCCATTTAGGTACACTTGCAGGTACAAAAATGTGCGCCCAGTAATGTTTGTTACCATTAAGGTTAACCAATAATAAAGTGATAACAGATAGTACTAAAGTTACTGCTATGTTACCCGTTAAGTTTGAACCACCCGGGAAGAAAGGCACTAAACCAATTAAGTTGTTTATCCATATAAAAAAGAATACGGTTAACAACAATGGCATAAATTTTTGGTATTTGTAACCAATATTTGGGCGGGCAATATCATCACGCACAAATAATATAATTGGCTCCATAAAAGACTGTAAGCCTTTTGGTGCTTTACCAACATTCTTTTTATAAGCTGATGAAACAGCTAAGAATATAACAAGCAGAATAAGGATAGACATCCACATACTTATTACGTTACGGGTGATAGAAAGATCAGTAACACCAGTTGATTTAAATACGGTAGTACTTGGCGTTAATTGGTTACCTGCACCAACAACGTTTATTTTGTCGTTAACTAAACGGTAGGTATAATATTTACCGGTATAGTCTGCATGGCCATGCTCGAAATGAGCAGACGAGAATATTTCTAACCCTTTATTAGTATATAATATAATAGGTAGCGGGAATGCAGTTGCACCACCAATATGGAAATAATGCGAATCGGCAATGTGCTCTAAAATAACTTCGCTTGGTTCAAATGGCTTTTCGCCATGCTCAGCACCTTCAGCGGCAACAGCTTCTCCGGCTGCATGCGCAATACCGGTAGTAATTGTATCGGTAGCGTGTTTAGCACTTTCGGCAGCATTTTCCTGCGAAAAAGCAGGAACAGAAAACGCAGTCAGCGCTAAAAAAACGCAGATAATTTGCAGTTGTGTAAAAATTTTTGATTTCAAAATTGAGCTTTTATACATCTAAATAAAGTTTTTTACTTTAAATTTTGGTTGCGCAAGTTACGCAACAAAACATATATTTCAAAGCCCGTATTTAAGAAATATAAATAGAAAAAATCGACCATAAAAACGGGCTTGTCAACCTTGTGTTTTAATACAAAAACAAGGATAAAAGTAAGGCATGCCAACAACTTAAATACGGTTGCCGCCATAAACACCTGGGCATAAATTTCAGGGTCGATTGACTGTGAAACCAGTACGGCTACGAGTGCTAAAAGGGTTAACCCGCCAATAAAACTAAACAGCAGCCAAAACTGCGGGATGAGCCAATTTTGGTTACCTGTGTATATTAAACACAAAGGCCCTGCTGCCATAAGCACCGTAAATATTAAAAATGGGACGATTTTTGGGAGGATATTTTTCAACTTTTTAAAGATCTGATAATAATGAATAATGAAATAAATACACCAACAAGCGACATTACTGCAGTTACCCATTTAGTGGCGTGGGCAAGGGCTTCGTCAATTTTATAGCCGGCAAAAGTAAATATGCCAATAATAGCCAGCATCTGGAAAGCTATGCCCATAAACTTGCCATAGTTGGTGCCGGTGTTATCAGCATCGGGGCCGCTGTTTTGTTCATTTTTTAGCATCCGCAAATTTATTAAATCCTATTGCATAATGTTTACTAAATTAGCATTGCTTTTATAACCACTGTTTGAATTTGAGGCGCATCCGTATATCCACTGTAAATAAGCAAGTTAGTTTTTTAGGATTAGTATTCGTACTGCTTGTCGCAGGCTGTTCTTTCGAAAAAAAGACGGGCTTTAACCGTGCCATGCAAAATTTAACGGCACATTATAATACCTTATATAATGCCAACGAGTTATTACGCCAAAAACAGGAGACTTACGCCAACACCTATATTGACGATTATGGCAATATATTAAGTGTATACCAGGATACCATAGCGCACAGTGACGTCGTTGATAAAGAACTGGATGCCGCTATATTTAAAGCAAACAGTATTATTAATGAAAAAGAGCAAAGCCATTATATTGGCGATGCTTACCTGGTTTTAGGCAAGGCCAATTTTTTGGACGGTAAATATTTTGACGCGGTAGAGTTTTTTAGCTACGTTATAAGATCATATCCTAAGGATTTCGCTCTTACCCAGGAAGCTGCTGCCTGGAAAGTGCGCGGCCTGTTGTATTTAAATAATAAGCCCGAAGCTAAGCTCGCTTTAGATTCGGCTTACGCTAATACTCCGCCCAAAAAACATATTGCTGCTAATGTTTACGCGGCAACATTACAGTATGATATAAATACTAAAAACTATGTCGATGCCGAAGTAGCAGCAAAAAAGGCCATATATTATACTAAAGACAGTAATGAAAAACAACGCTGGATCTTTATTTTGGGCCAGTTACAGGAATTGAATAACGAAACGGCCGACGCTGTTGCCAATTACACCCGTATTGCTAAAAGTAATGCATCGTTCGAGATGGCATTTAATGCCAATTTAAACCGCATACGTGTAGAAGATACGCGCGCCGGGATTAAAAGAGATCGCGTTAGCCTTTTGTTGAGCTTGTTAAAAGACGAGAACAATTTAGATTTTAATGACCAGATCTATTACCAGGTGGCCCAGATCTATGCGACTAATAAAGATATACCTAACGCGTTAAAATATTACCGGTTGTCTGCACACAATAGTTTAAAAAATCAGAATCAAAAAGGCCTCTCCTACCTGCGCATTGCCGATATAGACTTTAATATTAAGGCCGACTACGTTAATGCAAAAAAATATTATGATAGCACACTAACTAATCTATCAACTAACTACCCTGGTTACCAGCTTATCCAAAAGAAGAGCAATAACTTACAGTTACTGGTTGACAGGCTGCAGATAATAGCCCGCGAGGACACATTACAACAACTAGCTAAACTGGACGAGCCAACGCGCCTTAAAGCAATTGACGCTATGGTGAATGCCTATATTTTGCAACAACAGTCTATAATAACTAATAACAACAATATCGCGGCAGCAAATAATCCGTTTAATGGCAGGGCCGCCGCACCTATAGCTGTGGCAACAACCGGAAGTAGTTTTTATTTTTATAACGCGGCGGCGGTAAGCCAGGGATCAAACGAGTTTAAACGGCGGTGGGGCAACCGTAAGCTTGAGGATAACTGGCGTCGGGCAAATAAAACAAACGGAACCCCGGCAAATAATCCTAACAATTTAAACGGGGTACAAAGTGTAGCAGCCATTGCCGACCCCGATGCCAAACCACAGGATGCCGCCATAGCCAACAAAGCTAACACCACGGCAGGCGGCTACAGGCAGGGGCTTTTACAAAATGTGCCGCTTACGCCGGTATTGCTTTCGCAATCAAACACGCGGGTGTACAATGCTTATTTAGATATAGCCAACTTTTACCGCGATATATTAGAAGATAAAAAAGAAGCTATTGACAATTATGAAACGCTTTTAGCCAAGTACCCTACCGACCCAAATAAGGCACAAATATACTATAGCCTTTATAGGTTGTACAGCGATAGCGATCCGGCAAAATCAACAGCTTATAAAAACAGGTTGTTGAAGGAATATCCTGAAACTATTTATGCTAAAGTTATAATAGACCCTGATTACAGTAAAAAACTGGATGACAAAGATGCGCAGCTTACCGATGCTTATAACAATGTGTATGCATTATATAGTCAAAAAAAATATGCGCAGGTTATTAGCGGTACAGATAGTTTGGTAAAGCAATACCCTAATAACAAGCTGTTGGTGCAATTATATTACCTGCGAGCAATTTCGTCGGGGCACTTACAGAAGGTAGACCCTTTCCGTACCGAACTACAGCAAATAGTTGACACCTACCCTAACGACCAACTGATAACGCCATTGGTTAAAGAACATCTGGCATATATTGCTGCAAATGCTACGGAGTTAGCCACACAAACCTTTGCCATTATGAGTACTGATACCGCAGGCGCATTATTTACCCCGCCGGTAGAATATCAGAAAGATGCCGTATTTAATCGTAACCGCACCTTTGCCCAGGTACAGGTAATAGAAACTCCGGTTGTTAAAACTGTACAACCGCCGGTTAAAGCCTCGCCGGTTGACACCCCTGCCGCAGCACCATCAGTCGTTATAACCAAACCTGCCCCTAAATTTGTATCGACACAATTTAATGAGCGCGACAGTACCAAATACTACTTTGTAGTAAATGTAAGTACGGGTACAACAGATCTGTCGTCATCGCGTTTTGGAATAGGGCAATTTAACCGGGCTAATTTCCAGGCGGGTACCATAAGGCACAATTTAAAAAATGCCGGGCCGGATAACCAGCTGATCTATGTTGGGCGCTTTTATAGCCTTAAAACCGTTAAGGATTATGCAAGGGCCATTATCCCAATAATGCCGGATATAATGAAGGTACCCAGGGATAAATACAGTTTTTTTATCATAACACAAGAAAATCTGGATAAATTAGCAGGCAAGAAATTATTGGATGATTATATTGACTATTACCAACAAACCCTATTAAAATAATGATCGTTAAATTATCGCCCCTTGATATAAAAAAGTACAACTGGTATATCTGGAAGTTTTTTATAGGCTGCTTTGCTTTTGTTGTTATACTGGTAGGTGCTACTACATTTGGCGTATTTGGCGCGCTGCCAACGCTGGACGAGATGGAGAACCCTAAAAGCGACCAGGCATCACAGATTATATCATCTGACAAGCAAATTCTTGGGAAATATTATAGAAAAAACAGGTCGAATGTAGCCTATAAAGATATCTCGCCTAATGTTATAAACGCATTGGTAGCTAAAGAGGATAATCATTTTTATTCGCACTCGGGCGTGGATTTTTGGCGCACATTCTCTATTATTCCTTACAACTTGATTGGCAGAAGGCAGGGCGCGAGTACGCTAACGCAACAACTTGCGTTAAATTTATTTACCGGCGAAACCAGGGCACACAATCCTATTAAACGTATTATCCAAAAATTACAGGAATTAATTGTTGCAGTGCGTATTGAAAAACGTTATACCAAGCAAGAAATCATCACCATGTATTTAAATACGGTTGATTTTGGCTCAACTACATTTGGCATCAGCTCGGCGGCACAAACCTATTTTAATACCACACCTGCTAAATTAACACCCGACCAGGCTGCTACTTTAATACAGATGCTTACCGCCCCTACGGCAAATTCGCCGATACGTCATCCTGTCAGAGCTTTGGGCAATCGTAATTTCACGCTGGGCCGTATGGTACAGGAAGGTTATTTAACAGAGGAAGAAGCTGATAAATGTAAGGCCAAGCCTTTGGGGCTTGATTATCATCCAACCAACCATACCGAAGGCTTAGCCCCTTACTTTAGAGCTGTATTAAGAGGAGAGGTTAAAAAAATCCTTACCAACATTACAAAAGCCGATGGTACAGCTTATGATATTGACCGGGACGGCCTAAACATTTATACCACTATTGATGCAAACATGCAGTTATATGCAGAGGAAGCGCAACGCGAGTGGATGCGTAAACTGCAACAGCAGTTTAACAACGAATGGAAAGGTGTGAAGTTATCTGCAAGGATAAGTAACTATAAGTTACGTATAGAGCAGGGCATGCACGAGTCTGACCGTTACAGGCAATTAAAGCTGGAAGGTCAATCAGAAGACGAGATCGAAAAGAATTTTAATACGCCGGATAATATGAACATATTTACCTGGAAGGGAAATCTTGATACATTGATGAATCCCATAGACTCGGTTGTTTACTCCCAAATGCTTTTGCGTAATGCCATGATGAGTATGGACCCAACCACAGGTTATATTAAGGCTTGGGTAGGCGGCATTAATTTTGAGCATTTTAAATATGACCAGGTAAAAGATGGTGCCAGGCAGGTTGGATCAACCGCCAAGCCATTTACGTATGCCGTAGCTATTGATAATGGATTTTCGCCCTGCATGCAGGTAAACAATGTACCCATTACTATCCCGGGCGATGGGAGCCCGGATTGGACACCGGGTTCATCATTAGAAGAAACAGTACCGGGCATGATAACACTACGCACCGCATTGGCCCATTCGCAAAACTGGGTTACAGCTTTTGTAATGAAGGAAGTTACGCCCGAGCCGGTGGCCAAGCTAATAAAACAAATGGGTATCCATACCGCTGTACCACCATACCCAAGCATTTGCCTGGGTTCATTTGATGCAACAGTAATGGATATGACAGGTGCGTACTCTGTGTTTGCCAACCATGGTATATGGACAGAACCTACTTACTTGTTACGAATCGAGGACAAAAACGGTAATGTAATTTATAATTATACACCAAAAGTGAAGCAGGTAATGAGTGAACAAGTTGCTTACGTGATGATTGATATGCTAAAAAGTGTAATAACCGAAGGTACAGGGTGGAGATTGCGTGGCACTTACAAAGTAACAAACCCTGTAGCCGGCAAAACCGGAACAACCAATGATAACTCTGATGGTTGGTTTATAGGGGTAACCCCAAAACTGGTTACGGGTGTTTGGACAGGCTGCGAAAAGCGCGATTTTCATTTCCGATCTACCCGTACCGGCCAGGGTGCTAACGCTGCATTACCTGTATTTGCGCTCTACATGCAAAAAGTTTATGCCGACCAGTCATTAGGTATCAAAAAAGATATAGACTTTGAGTTGCCAAAAAAACCGCTTACTACCACGTTAAATTGTGATGTGTACAGCCAACAACAAAAGGGCACTAACGAGGTTGAAAAGAAGTTGAGCTATTAACTTTAGTTAAAATGTTGCAAAGTTTGAAGGTTGTAAAGTTATTTATGACCAATGACTAAATAATGGAAAAATTCGATTACCGCGCTGCCTTAAAAAACATCCCTCACAAACCTGGGGTATACCAATATTGGAATGAGGAGAAAGAACTCATTTATATAGGTAAGGCAAAAGATCTGCGCAATAGGGTAACTTCTTATTTTAATAAAGACACCAACGTAAATGCTAAAACGCGTGTCCTGGTATCCAAAATCCGCGACATAACGTTTACCATTGTTGATACCGAAATTGATGCCTGG
>JACMRC010000022.1 GCA_014376655.1 Mucilaginibacter sp.
CCAATTAAAAAGGGAACCGGTATACTGGCTATCCATTTTTCTGGGTTAGGATAGGTTTGTCCCTGTTTCATGTTATAGAAAGCGCCGCGCTTATCCATGGTTTCAGAGCCTTCGCCCAAGCCCATAACAGGGCCATCGTTTATTAAAAAAGATAGTTTGCCGGTAACGGTGTCGATAGTAAATTGTTGGATAAGCCGCCCTTGTTTTTTTATGGTAAGCATAAATGGCTTGGCCTGCGTTGTAACTTCAAAGGCGTTATTATCAGCATGTGTATGCAATATATTCCCGGTTCCTGTTAAAGTAACCCCACTACTAAGCTTGGGTGCTATAAAAGCGGGATTTACAAATGCCTCATCATATTTTATCGGGCTTGCACTATATCTTACCCTTACAGCATGGGATCCTGCGGATTGCACATAAATATAATGCCCCCGTTGCCCAAAAGCACAGACAAAGCTGAGCAGCAGTATCAGCAAAAAAGTTATGGCAGCGACAAGCCCTCTCATTAATTGGTTTATTGGTAATTGGCTAACAGCCAAAACAAGGTTTATACTCATTCAACACTGTTGAACAAATATATAGAAAAGTAGATCGCAACAAAATTTTATTCACTACCGGCGGTAGTTGTGTCGAAAATGTTACTGACAGACAGTACAGGATGCTATTATAGGTGCTTTTTATTTATGTTTACAGTAACCATTTATAACAGCCTATCCGGCATAGTCGGGATAATATTTTTCTTGCATGAACAGACGTTTTTTATTAACCTGTACGCTAATTGCCGCCTGCTTATCCGGTTACGGACAGGCAACAACTAACCCAACAATAAGCGCGCTAAAGGCGGGGTTTGTTAATCCACCCAATACAGCTAAGCCCGGTGTTTACTGGTATTTTATGGATGGCAACATGACTAAAACCTCTATTACAAAAGATTTGGAGTCGATGAAAAAAGCAGGCATTGGTAACCTTGTTTTTTTAGAAGTAAATGTAGGCGTACCACGCGGATCAATTGATTTTTTAAGCCCCCAATGGCAGGACCTTTTCGCACATGCCGTACGCGAAAGCGAGCGTTTAAATATTGAAATAACCTTAGGTATTGGCCCGGGTTGGACAGGCAGTGGCGGCCCTTGGGTAAAACCAGCGCAGTCTATGCAACACCTGGTATCGGCATCAATAAAAGTATCTGGCGGCGAAAGCAATATTAAATTACCGGTGCCATCACCCAAAAAGCCTTACTTTGGCGACGGCGCTTTTACCCCTGAATTAAAAAAAGAATGGAATGACTTTTACGAAGATGTAGCCGTACTGGCTTACCCAACACCAGCATCCGAAGAAAAAGTCAAAGATATTGACGAGAAAGCATTGTACTACCGTGCGCCTTATTCATCGGCACCTAATGTTAAACAATATTTACCGGGGATAATTGATTACCCGGCCGCTAATCCACAAACTACAATCCCGAAAAATAAAATAACAGACCTTACAAAATACCTGCAAAAGGATGGCACACTAAACTGGACCGCCCCAGCCGGTAACTGGACGGTTGTACGTTTTGGCCGACGTAATAATGGAGCCATTACCCGACCCGCACCTGTACCGGGGCTTGGTTTTGAATCTGATAAGTTTGATACCGTTGCCTTGTACAACCACCTGGATAACTACGTGGGTAAGCTGTTGCGCAAAACCGGCAAACCCAATCCTAAACTGAGTGGTGGTTTAAAACGCCTGCACATGGATAGCTGGGAAATGGGCGCACAAAACTGGACACCAAACTTTCGTGCCGAATTTATTAAACGCCGTGGTTATGACCCACTACCCTACTACCCGGTCTATGCCGGTACCATTGTGGAAAGCCCCGAGATAAGCGAACGCTTTTTATGGGACCTGCGCCAAACATCGCAGGAATTAATATTGGAGTATCATGCCCTCGCCGTAAAAAAATATGCGCATAAAAATGGCATGACTTTATCCATCGAACCTTATGACATGAACCCAACCGCCGACCTGGAATTGGGTGCTATTGCCGATGTACCCATGAGCGAGTTTTGGAGCAAAGGATATGGATTTAATTCATCGTTTAGTACGGTTGAAGCTACGTCGATAGCCCACGTTAACGGCAGATCATTAACCCCTGCCGAAGCTTTCACGGCGCATGGCGAAGATTGGAAACAGCATCCCGGCTCTATGAAAAATCAGGGTGATTGGGCGTTTGCAGCGGGTGTAAACAGGTTTGTATACCATACGTTCCAAAACCAGTTCCTGAATGACACCTTACGGCCGGGTGCTACCATGGGGCCTTATGGCGTGCATTGGGACCGCAACCAAACTTGGTGGCCAATGGTGGGCAGTTATCATCAGTACATTACCCGTTGTAGTTATTTGTTGCAACAGGGCCATACTGTGGCAGACATATTGTACCTGAATCCCGAAGGTTCGCCGCATGTTTTTCGTCCGCCATTTTCGGCTTTTACTGGTAATGATACCATTCCCGATAGAAAGGGATATAACTTTGATGGCTGTGCTCCCGGCTTGTTATATAAAGCGAGTGTGGTAAATGGCAATATTGTTTTCCCGGGCGGGGCGAATTACAAGATATTGGTGCTACCGGCTGTGCCAACTATGACACCTACGCTACTTACAAAAATTGCCACTTTGGTTAAAGCCGGAGCAACAGTTTTTGGCGCGCCGCCGGTGAAATCACCGGGGTTAACCAACTACCCGGCTTCTGATTTACAACTGACTTCTACAGTTAAGCAAGTTTGGGGGAACGATATTCGTTTAACGGGAGCAAACAGCCATACTTATGGTAAAGGCAGAGTCATTTGGGGCAGCGCATTAGAAACAGAATCAAGTAATTTATATCCGGATCATGACCTCATTGCCAAATTGGTAAATGAAATGGATGTAGACGAAGATTTTAATTCAGACAAACGCATCCGGTATACCCATCGCAGCAGCCCAACCTGGGACGTTTATTTTGTAAGCAACAAGACAAGCGAAGTGGTTAAAAGCGAAGCACTCTTTCGCAGTATCAAAGGCAGGCCACAACTTTGGGACCCGTTAACAGGTAAAATATCAGGTTTACCTGAATTTACAAAATATGGTAAGAGGACAATTGTACCAATGCAATTTTATGCTTACCAAAGCTACTTTGTAGTATTTGCTAAAGACGCTTCGTCAATCGCGACAGCAAAAAGGAAAAACTTCACCACATCGGTTACCGTTGCTACTTTGAATGGACCTTGGAATGTATCGTTCGACCCAAAATGGGGCGGACCAAAAAACATTATTTTTGATGAGTTGCAAGATTGGACCTTACGTCCCGAGGAGGGCATTAAATACTACTCAGGTTTAGCTACCTATACTAAGACATTTAATATGCCCGCCACCACCGGTAAACTGTTTATTGACCTGGGCCAAATCAAAAACCTTGCGCGGGTAAAACTTAATGGTAAAGACCTGGGCGTGGTGTGGACCGCGCCATGGCGGGTGGAGATACCGGCCGACTTGTTGCAAAAGCAAAACAAGCTGGAGATAGAAGTTGCCAACCTTTGGCCCAATCGCTTAATTGGCGACTCATCTCTTCCGGATGATGGACCGAGAAACGGCAGGTGGCCCGAGTGGTTATTGAAGGGGCAACCACGCAACAGTAAACGTTACACCTTTACCTCATTCAATCCGTATAACAAAAACGCAAAACTGCTAAGCTCGGGCCTGATGGGGCCGGTAACTATTCAGAAAAATTGATCTTATAAAAATGACAACAACAAAACCAACACAGCTACGCATAGGCCTTTTCGGCATTGGGCTAAATACCTATTGGGATCAGTTTGATGGGCTGGAGCAAAGGTTATCAGGCTATATTGATGTCGTACATGATAAAATTGGAAGCTATGGTGTAGAAGTAATTAATTTGGGTTTGATAGACGATGTCCAAAAAGCATTCGCAGCGGGCAGCCAATTCAGGCGCGAAGATGTTGACCTGATATTTTTATATGTTACTACCTACGCGCTGTCGGCAACGGTATTGCCTGTTGTTAAAAAAGCCAAAGTACCGGTTATTGTATTAAACCTTAGCCCGGAAGCTGCTATTGATTATACCACGTTCAATCAACTAAACAACCGCACCAAAATGACCGGCGAATGGCTGGCCAGTTGTTCGGCTTGTTCTGTGCCAGAGATAGCTAACGTTTTTAAGCGTTCCAACATCCCGTTCCACCAAATTACCGGCATGTTGCATAACGACCCCCACGTTTGGCGCGAGGTTGAAGAATGGATAGCTGCAGCTAAAGTTGCGCATACCATGTATAACAATACCCTTGGCGTAATGGGCAATTATTATGGCGGCATGTTGGATATCTATAGTAACCTTACCCTGCAATGCGCCACGTTTGGCGGACATATCGAAATCATTGAGGTAGATGAATTGTCAGCGTTGCGTGGTGATGTATCGGATGTTGAGGTTGATGAAAAGCTAACTGTATTCAATACCTGGTTTGATGTGCAACCGGATTGCCCGGCAGATGAACTTAAACGAGCTGCAGTTACTGCCGTAGCTTTAGATAAGCTGGTAGCCAAATATAATTTAGGTTCTATGGCCTATTACCATAAAGGCACGGGTAATGTAAATGCCGATACCATGAGTTCGGTAATACTGGGCACGTCATTACTTACCGGGCATAATGTACCCGTAGCCGGTGAGTATGAAATCAAAAACGCCCAGGCCATGAAGATCATGGATAGCTTTGGCGCAGGCGGATCATTCACCGAATACTATGCCATGGATTTTAACGATGATGTGGTAATAATGGGCCATGATGGCCCTTGCCACCCCGCCATCGCCGAAGGCAAAATAAAAGTCAAGCCACTGCAAGTTTACCATGGTAAAGTAGGTAGCGGCTTATCTGTAGAGATGTCGGTAAAACATGGCCCTGTAACACTGTTATCCGTTGTGGAAACCATTGACGGGAAGATTATGCTACTGGTAGCCGAAGCAGAATCTGTTGCAGGCCCGATATTAGAAATTGGCAATACTAATAGCCGGTATAAATTCCCCATTGGCGCACGCGGCTTCGTTGAAGCCTGGAACGATCACGGCCCGGCGCATCATTGCGCTATTGGTAAAGGCCATTTTACCAGTAAGATTGAGAAACTGGCGAAATTGCTGGACGTGGAATATGTGAAGGTCTGTTAGTTAAACTCCAAAAATCGTTTATCATAATTAGTCAATTAAACTACATATGTTATTAAAAGTAATCAACTATAAATTATTGGTCTTGTCCGCTTGCGTTATAGTCATTACGATCAATAAAACATCAGCCCAGGATATTTATGCCGCTAATAGACAAGGCTGGCTTAAAAAAGCCGAAGAGTTTAAACCGGTATTGCAGGAAACCATAAAAAAGCCTGTAGGTATTGTTAAGATAGTAAAAGATGCCGCTGCTTTCCAGGGTTGGAAGGCAGTAAGCTCGGGCGGGATGGAGCAACTATACAATTCGTCAATTAACAAAAAGAATAGCGGCATAGTAGTTGATTTTGGCGAACACCTGACCGGATATTGCACTTTCAGCCTTAAAACCATGCGAAGCGATATGGATGCGCCACTGCGGTTAAAGTTAACTTTTGGCGAAGTACCCGCTGAGTTAGCTACTCCGTTTGATCCCTACCCCGGCAGCTTAAGCCGCGCCTGGCTGCAAGACGAAACAGTAACCGTTACCGTTTTACCGGCAACTATTACCATACCGCGCAGGGTAGCGTTTCGTTATGTAAAAATAGAATGGTTGGGCTCATCTCACAGCTTCGATTTTGGATTTTCGGATATCCAGTTTAAAGCAACAACCTCGGTTACTACTACTCCACCCGCACTTGCTGCTACAACGCCCGATATCATAAAAGATATTGACCGCGTAGGCCTAACCACACTTAAGGAATGCATGCAAACCGTGTATGAAGATGGCCCAAAACGCGACCAACGGCTATGGATTGGCGATACTTATTTAGAGGCATTGGCCAACGTTTATTCATTTAAAAACAATAATCTAACTAAACGTTGTTTGTATATGCTGGCAGGCCTGGCTAATGATGATGGTATACTTAACGCCAACGCGTTTGAATTGCCACAACCCCATGCGCAAAAAAGCCGCTTGTTTGACTATTGTTTTTTATATAATGTAGCGCTTAAAGAATATGTTGAAGCAACCGGCGATAAAGAAACCGGTCTTGACCTTTGGCCGGTAGCTAAAAAACAATTAGACATAGCCACCAAATACGCCGGCGAAGACGGCATGATGGACTATCAAAAAGCTCAAAAAGAGTGGTGGGTGTTTTTTGACTGGAAAGACGGCCTTGATAAACAAGCACCGGTACAAGGCATCACTATTTACACGTTAAACCAAACCTATGCCTTAGCTAAA
>JACMRC010000023.1 GCA_014376655.1 Mucilaginibacter sp.
GCAGCTAATTGCCGCAGTAACCTACAAAGGTTGCGAAGTGCTGTTCCCGCTTAATGAAGAAATTATTGTAGCTATTGATGTGGTAAAGGAAATAGTTACTGTTGATTTACCCGAAGGGTTATTGGATATTTATTTGGATTAGACAGTAACAACTTCCTTGCAGCTAATTTAAATTCCAGGAGAACCGTTTTTTTAGTTTCAATATGCTGCTTTCATAATACGTGTAAGACAGCCATGCTACCAGGGCAAGCGCCAGAAGATTTAAAATCTCAGAGTCGGCATACTTAAAATGGCCAAACCATGGCTGATTTACAGTAAAGAGCTGTTGCCATATATAAATACTGTAGGACAGTACCCCCACTTTAACCAATACCCGGTTACTTAAAATAATGGTAAGTAAATTTTTTTGATCAAGACTTAACGCTATTGCGGCCAATACCAATACGGTGAATGTTATTGCCGAGATGTATGGCATCATGGGAAAATGTATAATAGCAGCGCCTGCAAATAATACAAAACTTAAATAATAATTATGGGGGGGCTTATTAAAATTGATAATACCTTTAAAGATCAGTATGGATAATAATGATCCGGATAAAATATACATCGCGCCGTTATCAAAAATCGCCAGGAAAATAAAAGTGAGGACGTGCACCAGGCGGTTGGTATAAAATATGCCAACGTTATTAAAACCCAGGTAATCCATAACCGGAACTAAAATGAACAACGCGAGAAGCAGCTTGATATACAAGTTAGTATTTCTGACCAGCAATACCGGCGCGAAAAGATAAAATTGTTCTTCGATAGATAGCGTCCAAAAATGCGCGGTGTACCAATCTGTAGATAGCGGAAAGTTTTTTAAATACAGTACAGCAGTAGCGAAGCTTACCGGGGTTATTTGTAATTTGAACACTATATTTAATACGATAACCACAGCTATAAATAAATAGGCTACCGGGAAGATTCTTAAAGCTCGTCGCGCATAGAAATTTTTAAGGGATACATTACCGTATTTTACCTTTTCTTTAAGTAGCAGGGTTGTTATTAAAAAGCCGCTTAATATAAAAAACAGGTGTACACCGATAGAACCATCTATAAAAACCAGCAATTTAGAATACCTAAATACGTGGCATAAAATAACACTCATGATGGCTATTCCTCTCAACCCGTCTAAAAACGGATAATAGGTATTTGTTAAAACGGCAGGTACCTCTTTAATCTCGGTAAATAATTTATTTTTTATGAGCGCGAGTGATGTCATTTAGTAAAGATGGTTAAAGATAATATATTATGGGTAATGGATATAGTTATGCCAGATGGCCTAACGAATTAATAGTTAATAATAAATTTAATCAAATTTGCTTGAAATATGTAAAGTATATTTTACATTTGGTAAATCAAACTTTACAAACATGAAAGAGCGCTTTTTATTTCCGTATTGGTTCAAGTACCTGGGTATAGTATTGTTTCTTGCCCACCTGCCTATCTACATCATAAAAAAAATGATGCATGTGCAATTTGACAACAACGACCCGAGCCTCTTTAGCGGCCAGCATCTTTTTTATATGGCTACTGCGTTGACGATGGTAATAGGATTACTGATGATAGCCTTCTCGAAAGAGAAAATAGAGGACGAGCAGATCTCGCAATTAAGGCTCGAATCATTGAAATGGGCTATCTGTTTTAATTATTTGTTGTTGATAATAAGCCTGACTTTTACTAAGGGGTATGATGCTATAGATATTCTGCGTGTTAATTTATGGCTACCACTGATGGTTTTTATCCTGCTGTTTAGGTGGAAAATGTATGCCCTTACCCGTTTACTTAAAAACAATTAATTATGAAAACACGTTTTTTACTACCGCAGCAATTCAAATACTGGGGTGTAGCACTTTTGGTATTGGCTTTGGTGTGTATTATTATTGTTTATTCAGTAGTGCCCTCGCCCAATATTAACGGCTTAACCAATATGGTTAAATTGATGGGGTCCTATAGAGGTTGTTTTCCGGCGATATTTGTTGCGCTGCTATTTATTGGGTTTTCAAAAGAAAAAATTGAGGATGAGAATATAGCACAAATGCGTCTGGAAAGCTTGCAATGGGCTGTTATTACAAATTATATAGTTTTGTTTTATTGCTTCTTGTCCGAGTGGCTTATGGGGAACAATACTATTTTAACGGTTATGCTTTTAAATCTGCTTACACCTATCGTATTTTTCATTATACGTTTCAGGTGGAAGATCTGGCAGCTTAACCGGTTAAGTAATACAGAAGAGGTGCCGGCATGAAAAACTCCATCCGCATAGAACGCGCCATAAAAAACATAACGCAAGCCGATTTGGCTGAGTTGATAGGTGTATCGCGCCAAACTATAAATACTATTGAGAGTAACCGGTATGTGCCATCAACCGTGTTGGCGCTAAAAATTGCCCGGGTATTTGGTAAACCGGTCGAGGAAATATTTGATTTGGAGGATACAGATTAAGCTATGAAAACAATAACAGCTTTTGCGCCGGTATTGGTGATAGCCAACGGCACTATAAATATTGATTTTTACAAAGCGGCCTTTAATGCTGTCGAAAACTTTTGCCTGCGAAATGATGACGGCAGCATTCACGTAGCCGAGTTGGTTATTGATGGTGCGGTGTTTCACTTGCATGAAATTACAGCGTTTAGCCGTACAGTACCGGCGACATTGGGTAAAGGCACGGTTAACATAGGTTTATTTGTTGACGATGTACACGCGGTATTTAACCAGGCTATTGCTGCCGGTGCTACAGGAGCCATGCCGGTAACAGACTTTGATTACGGCTACCGTCAAGGCGAACTTATCGACCCTTTTGGGCATAAATGGATAATAGAAAAGAAGTTGTAGCCAGGCCAGTGCCGTGGGGCTGTATGGAGCAATATTGTTGGCTAATACGGTGCTTTCCCTGGGAATTTTTTGTATTTTTGTATATATCTACCGCGCCGCAGTTCAACTTATCAAAAGTTTTAGGGCGTTAATTAAACTTTCGAAGATATATCATTGATATACAGCTATTTAAATAGTTATAATGCGCATAAAAGTGCTGTGAAATAGTGTGATACAGCGTGATATAATGGAATAAAACTGTGATAGCGTGTGATACAGTGTGATAGGATGTGATACAGTGTGATAAAAAGCGATTACCCTGGTCTTAATTCTTGATTCTCGGCCCTTGCTTCTAAAAACCCTATCTTTGCCCCATGCGTTTTGATATTATCACGGTAACCATTGGCTTATTTACTGCCAATGAACATAGCGTTTTCAATCAAACTATATCAGTCGGGGCCACCGTACTGTCGCCGGATTGGAAGGTATAGTTTTAAAGAAAGCTTTTTAAACGTAAAACTATTTATAAGTTTTCTTTAGAATAAAATTTTAGTAATTTTATAATATGATAACGCCGCAATATACATACGATAACACCGGTAACAAGGTGGGGGTTTTCCTGGCTATTGAGGATTGGAATGAGCTTAAACAAATACCAGGAGTAGATGAATTGGCCCATGCGGATATTTCCATACCAGAATGGCAAATGGAAAAAGGAAGACAGGAGTTGAAAAATATTGTTGAAGGTAACACGGAGTTAATGGAATGGAGCGTGGCCAAAAAGCAATTCAGCTTGTAATATAAATGCGTTACGATATTATTACCACAACCAACGCAAGACTGGATATACAAGATGCTATTGATTGGGAAGATAAACGTAACGCGGGATTAGGGAAAAGACTTTTTACTGAACTCGATCAAAAAATTAATAAATTAGCAACATCGCCTTATATTGGTAGCGTTCGTTACGACAATGTGCGATGTATAGTAACTGAAGTGTTTTCTTATCTGATTCATTATTTGGTAGATGATGTAAATAAGCAAATTCTCATCCTTCGGGTTCTTCATACAAGCAGGCGGCCGATCTGGTAAACTAATAATTAATCTCTAATCACTATTCTCTACCTTTGCCCCATGCGTTTTGACATAATTACAGTATTGCCCGGTTTATTGGAAAGCCCTTTCGCCCATTCTATTTTACAGCGTGCGCAAAAAAAGGGCATTGCCGAAATTGTAGTGCATAACCTGCGCGATTACGCCGCAGGCAAACAAAAAAGCGTTGATGATTATCCCTACGGTGGCGGCAGCGGCATGGTGATGACCATTGAGCCATTTGCCAAATGCATTGAAGCACTAAAAGCTGAGCGTGATTATGACGAAGTTATATTCATGTCGCCTGATGGCGAGACGCTTAACCAGGCTATGGCTAATCAGCTATCTATCAAAAAAAACATTATTATCCTTTGCGGCCATTATAAAGGAATAGATCAGCGTATCCGCGATATATTTGTTACCCGCGAGATCTCCGTTGGAGATTATGTACTGTCAGGCGGCGAATTGCCTGCTGCTATCGTGGTTGATGCCGTAGTAAGGCTGATACCGGGGGTTTTGTCTGATGAAACATCGGCCCTGTCTGATTCTTTCCAGGACGGCCTGTTGGATGCCCCTGTATACACCCGCCCGGCCGATTGGAACGGCCACAAGGTGCCCGATATTCTTTTAAGCGGCAATACCCCCGAAATAGAAAAATGGCGCTTTGAGCAGGCTGTAGAGCGGAC
>JACMRC010000238.1 GCA_014376655.1 Mucilaginibacter sp.
ACCCAATTGGTATTAAATACAGATAGCGATGCTACTTTGCGTGAAACCAGTCGCGAGCTGGGCCGCGAATTTGTGATACAGGTTACCGGTACTGTTATAGAACGGACCAATAAAAATACAAAAATATCAACCGGTGATATTGAAATCACCGTACAGTCAATAGAGGTGCTTAACTCGTCAAAGGTTCCTCCGTTTATGATAGAGGATGAGACCGATGGGGGTGAAGAGTTAAGGGCAAAATACCGTTACTTAGACTTGCGCCGTAACCCTATCCGTAACAACCTGGTTCTTCGTCATAAAATGGCGCAAGAGGTACGTAAGTATTTAGATCTGCTTGATTTTATCGAGGTGGAAACCCCGGTACTGATCAAATCTACCCCGGAAGGTGCGCGCGATTTTGTGGTGCCAAGTCGCATGAACCCGGGCGAGTTTTACGCCCTGCCACAATCACCACAAACATTTAAGCAATTGCTGATGGTTAGCGGTTTCGACCGTTATTTCCAGATCGTGAAATGTTTTAGGGATGAGGATTTAAGAGCAGACAGACAGCCGGAGTTTACGCAGATTGATTGCGAAATGGCCTTCATTACCCAGGAAGATATCCTGAATATTTTTGAAGGGTTGACCCGTCACTTATTTAAGGCGGTTAAGGGTGTTGAGTTTAATGATTTCCCACGGATGCAATATGCTGATGCGATGCGTTTATATGGTTCAGACAAACCGGATATCCGTTTTGGGATGCAGTTTGTGGAGCTGAATGATATTGTAAAAGGCAAGGGCCTGGGCATATTTGACAATGCCGAACTGGTTGTTGGTATTAACGCCAAAGGCTGTGCCGATTATACCCGTAAGCAAATTGATGAGTTAACCGAGTGGTTAAAGCGCCCGCAAATTGGCGCTACCGGTATGATATATTGCCGTTATAATACCGACGGTACTTTAAAATCGTCAGTAGATAAATTTTATACCGAAGACGACTTAACCAACTGGGCAGCCGCATTTGAAGCTGAGCCGGGCGATTTAATATTAGTATTAGCCGGCAATGCCGATAAAGCACGCAAGCAGCTAAACGAGTTACGCTTAGAAATGGGCGGGCGTTTAGGCTTACGCGATAAGAATACTTATGCGCCGCTTTGGGTGTTGGATTTCCCGCTGTTAGAGTGGGATGAAGAAAACGAGCGTTACCACGCTATGCACCACCCGTTCACATCGCCAAAGCCAGAGGATATTGCCATGCTGGATACCAATCCGGGCGATGTACGTGCTAATGCTTATGACTTGGTAATAAACGGTACTGAAATTGGCGGTGGCTCTATCCGGATCCATGACCGTGCGTTACAGGCCTTAATGTTTAAACATTTAGGCTTTAGTACAGAAGAGGCACAAAAGCAATTTGGTTTCCTGATGGACGCTTTCGAGTATGGCGCGCCGCCGCATGGTGGTATTGCTTTTGGGTTTGACAGGTTATGCTCTATTTTTGCCGGGTTAGATTCTATCCGCGATGTTATAGCGTTCCCTAAAAATAACTCGGGCCGCGATGTGATGATTGATTCACCATCAACCATTGCCGATGCACAACTGAACGAATTAAAAATTAAAACAGCACTCTAAATACCATTTAAGGTATAATATGAGTTATTAAATAAGCTCAAATGCTAAAAAGTGTTAAATTGTTACTATAAATGATGCTTTTTAATTTCTATTGCTGTTCTTTAAAAAAAGTTTAAATGAAAAAGTGTTTACTGATCCTTAGTGTGGTTGTTATAGCGTTTGCTTCGTGCAAAAAGATAGAGGATTTTGATCCGGTAAAGCAAGCCGCAGAAGACGATGCCGCTATAAAAAAATATATAAATGTGACTAATGCATCTGCCGTTAAAGATTCAACCAGCTCCCTTTATTATACTATTATTAATCCGGGTACAGGACCCCGCCCAAACATCAATTCAACAGTTACAGTAACGTATGTTGGCAAAACAATAGGTGGGTCGGTTTTTGATCAATCCACAACCGATGCTGCCTTTTTGTTAAACCGGTTAATTTTAGGTTGGCAAATTGGCCTGCCTAAAATTGGCACAGGCGGCGAAATAATATTATATGTGCCATCCGCATTGGGTTATGGCAATGTATCGGCAGGCCCTTTAGGCCCTAATACTGTATTAATTTTTGATATAAAACTATCTGGCATTAATTAGCACGGCGCAATAAAATAAGGGCAAATAATATTTGTATTTTTGCCGCAGTAAGTAAATATTAAAATTTGTCATTATAACCATAAATTACCCTTTAAGCTAAAGTAAAACCTGCATGAAAAAACTATTTATATTATTTAGCCTGTTAATTATTGGTTTATCATCATGCCAAAAAGTTACGGTTACCAGCTTGGCGGCTACCCAGTTAGCTTTAGATGATGCAAAAATACAAGCTTACCTTACTGCAAATAAAATTACAGCTACCAAAGATGCTTCCGGCCTTTATTACCAGGTAGTTAATACCGGTACTACACCCAATCCAACAACATCATCAACAGTAAAGATCACTTATACAAGTGCCTATCTTAATGGTGTGTCTGTTGGCCGTGTTGAAGGCTACACTGCCAGGTTATCAACCTTTGTTAGGGCGTTACAAATTGGTGTGAGCAAAATTGGCACCAACGGCCGTATTATTTTGATAGCACCGTCAGCGCTAACGTATGGCAGCACCGAACAAAATAGCATACCGGCCAATTCGGTACTTTATTACACTATTGACTTAAACGGCGTTTCTAATTAATATTAGCATTGCTTCTAAATGAAAATCACTAACATGAAAAAATACTTTTTATTGATCTGCCTTTTTGCTATTGCTTTATCATCATGCCGTAAGATAGTAGATGATACCGCTTTTGATGCTACGGCGCAGGCTGTAAGGGACGATCAGGCCATACATGATTATTTTTTATTAAGAGGCATTACACCTCCTATTAAAGATGCCTCGGGTTTATACTATGAGGTAACTAACCCGGGCACCGGCACTCATCCCACAGTAGCCTCTAACATTACTGTTGGTTACTCTGCTTACAGCCTTGATGATGTTTTGGTGGACTCAAGCCCAAGCGCTTATTTTGCCCCTTTAGATGGCCTTATAAATGCATGGAGAATTGGCATCCCTAAAATTGGAAAAGGTGGCTCCATAACATTGTACGCTCCGTCGGGCCTGGCTTATGGCAACGCAGCAAATGGTGTTAATCCGCCCAATACTGTGCTGATATTTAAAATAACTTTACAGGGTTTTAATAATTAAGCAGCCTAATTTACTTTCT
>JACMRC010000239.1 GCA_014376655.1 Mucilaginibacter sp.
TGCGCTTTTATTGAGCCACCACCTTTTGGCGAATCGTATTTTATGTATTCTGTTTTTAACCGGGGATCGTCGGGTTGAATTTGGATATTCCCTTTATAATCAGGCATCAGGAAACTCATCAGTGCAGGTACAGTTAAGCTACCCACCGCATATAGTGATAGTTTTTCCATAAAGCCGCGACGGTCTAAACGGTTATGCGCATAGGCATCATAAAGATCAAACACTTCCTGTTTGATGTCTTCTTTTTTTATCTGATCCATAAGTATTGAAGGGTTTAATTCAAATTTACTGATTAACACTTATAAATTAAAACTACGCAGAAAGATTTGAGGATTAATTATATAGCATCCACCCCCGGTTTGGCATTTAATTTTTTCCAGATCGTAAATCCGCCAAAAACTAACATCACCCCAACAAATACATATACCCAGATAGATAAATTGCGCCCGTATATAATTAAATAAGTATAAGGTAGGCTATAACCTATGGCAGCCAGCAACATGGTTAGTATAACCGGCTTTTTTTCCTTTAGCTTCTTGATAGTTACCCCTATAAAGATAATCATCATTAGCTTACCTATAAAATATAGTGAGCCCAGCAATAGCGGGTTAACATCATGTTTTTCGCCAAGGCTGATAATCCAATCTTTAAATATTACAAAGTAATGCATCATTAGTGGTAAGATATAAATTTTAAGCTTAAGCTTCTATTTAAACGATATCAAAGTATCGGGCAATGCTTCTACCTTTTCGCAACAAAGTTGTTCCATAGCTTGCTTAAATTGCGTTTTAAGCATAGCGATGGTATGGTCGCCGCCTTGTTTACCCAGCGCCGAAACACCGTACATAAACGGCCTGCCCATAAAGGTAAATTTAGCACCACAAGCCAATGCTCTGGCTATATCCGGACCAGAACGCACACCGCCGTCCATCATAATGGTTAGCTTGTCGCTGTATTTTGCCGCAAGGGTATGTAAGGAACGGATAGACGATTCGCCGGCATCAATCTGCCTGCCGCCATGGTTTGATACAATGATACCATCGGCACCCAATGCTATAGTTTTTTCCATGTCCTGCTCGCTAACAATACCTTTTAGTACCAGCTTGCCTTTCCATTGGTCGCGTATGGCGGCTATCTTGTCTACATCTACCCGCTTATCAAACGATGCATTCATGAACTGGCCGAGCTGCCCCATGTTCAGGCTTTTATCCATGTACTTTTTAAGGGTAGCAAACTCAGGTATGCCGTGCATCAGCGTAGATATAGACCATTCCGGCCGGATGCATGATTGAAATATATTATTAATATTCATTTTAGGCGGCATAGATAAGCCCGCCTTGATCTCGCGGTACCTAATGCCAAACGACGGTACATCAACCAATACCACCAACACCTTGCACTCAGTATCGCGTAAGCGTTGCAAAATATCATCGCGCATGCTGGTTTTGGCGGGGTGGTATAACTGGTACCAAAACTGTCCCTCAGACACTTCGGCAATGCGCTCGATACTGGCGGTTGATACTGTACTGAGGATATATGGAATATTATGTTTTAAAGCCGCTTTAGCCAAAATCTCAGGGGCATTGGGCCACATCAAGCCCTGCAAACCTATAGGCGCAATACCCATTGGGGCATCATATCTATGGCCAAATATTTCGGCACTGGTATCAACACCCTCATACTTTTTAAGGTACTGCGGCATTAGGGTTACATCGTGAAAATCCGTCTCGTTTTTTTTAAGATTTACCTCTTCATTGCAGCCGCCTTCCAAATAATCAAAAGCGAACTTGGGGATACGCTTTTTTGCTTTCTTTTTCAGATCGCCAATTGACGGGTATCTTGAATCATAACTTAACAGATCGGCCGACATAGTACTTTAGTGTTGAGTGAAAATTGGTAAAAGAAATTCAGTGTTTAAAAGTATGACAAAATTCACCAATAGTCAACCCCTACCATCTTACACAAGTTAATTACCCGTAAAAATATGCGTTATAAACTCCCATAATGAGCGCCTTTCGCCGTATCCTTTCATGATATCGGGCACTTCATCCAGCGTTATAACCAGGTCGTGATTATAAACATAGCTCAGGTGATCTTTACGTACATCCCGAAGAAAATTAGTATGCCACTCCATAAACCATGACCATTTTATACCCTCGTTGAAAGATTGAGCCGGATCTGGAGGGATACCGCATTCATGGAAAGCTATGGGCATTTCATCGCCAACAATTGCCCTTGTTTGCTCATACATGCTTTTGCGCGATAAGTCGGCTTTATAAGTATCAGGGCCGGCAATGTCTACATATTCGCGGCCTGGGTACCAGGCACCATCGGGTTTATCCATATAGCAAAGTACCCATATCAGGTTATCCAGCTTTTGGTCATGCACATAATAATTATACATGGTTATCCATAAGCGTTTAAACTGCTCCGGGCCTTTTTTGCCCCACCAAAACCAGCTACCGTTAAGCTCATGAAATGGCCGCCATAAAATGGGAATATGCGCCCGCTTTAGCTTTTTAAGTAGCTTTGCTTTCTCTTTTAACTCTTTCCAAAAAGCATCGTGCTCGGGTGTACCTTCCTCGAAGATCTTATCTATATCAACCGCCTTTTTCGAGTTTTCATACCCGCCACCAATAGCAGGGGCTCCCCAGTGATACATAATGGTGGGTATACCCCCTTTTCGCCACCACTCTTTGGCAAACTTTACCTCTTTCTTATTTTTGTTGCTGTCAATGAAATCAAGGCCCCTAATAGCGGGCAGTTTGCCGGTAGTCTCATTAACATATTTCAGCTCGTCATAACCCCAATCTGATGTCATTTGACCAGACAGCATTTTTTTGCCGTACATATCCTGTATGTATTTATACAGTGCCTTAGCTTCGCGAGAGGCGTTTTTGTTAGATAGCTCCATCCGTTGCTGACTGTAAACCGCGCTATTTAAACCAAGCACGAAAATAAAGCCCGCAAATATTTTAAAAAGCATAGAAAAGGTTATAAAAGAGACTGTTTAGCACGATCAAATATAGCCGTCTGCATTTTCAAAACAGCAATCAAAACAAATTAAATATGGAACAACATGTTAAGACTACGGTTAACGAAACGAATAATCTATCAGCTTAGATTTTTGGCCTGCTGCAATTGTATCAAGGTGCCATGACATCCCAACGTTTTCAATGGTATAGGTAAAACCGGCAGCTAACTCCGAATCATCGTTAATTATCTTTTTTTCAAACATCAGTTTATTAGCAAGCTTAGGTATGTCCTTAACTTTCATGGTGGTGATGGTCGAGTCGAAAAGAGTTTTTGTATGATTCTTTATGAACAGCGAGAAGGTAATGTTATGATTATCTGTCGAGAAATCTTGTTCGGTATATAGGTTAAATCTTACTGTCCGGGTTAACGGTAATGTTGGGACTACCTCGACTTTTTTTATGCAGGATGTTAAAAATAAAAATAATGCAAAAATTGTTACTGATACTACTAAGGTTGGTTTCATTGTGATTAAAGTGGTGTTATTTTGAGTAGACGCTGCTTTTTGTAAAACGTTACAAAAATTAGCTACAAATTGGAGGCATTACGGAGGGAACCGTTAAATGGTTGCCCTGCTTTTATTAATGCGGTTTTGTTGAACCCTGTCATACTCGTTAACATAATCCGGGTGCTCTGTGCCCATAAGCCTGTCCCAAAACCTAAAGTACAGGCCGTAATTAGCATTAAATTTACTATGGTGCAGGTTATGATGTACCGACGTATTGGAGATATTAAACAAGAAGGTATTGCGTAACCATTTGGGTGCTATTTCATACCCCAAATGCCCATAAACATTTATTATGAAACCAATCATCACAAATAAGGTGATAGACAGTATATTCATTGGTAAGATAATGGTTATTACCAGCAGTACCAATCCTTCTGTAAATGCTTCGAGGAAATGGAACGAGTAGGATGTCCATGGCGATGGTACCGTAGATTTATGATGCACTACATGTGCATACTTAAATATTTTAGGGTGATGCAGCAAACGGTGCATCCAATAAAAATAGGTATCGTGTATAACTAAGGCCAATACCACACTGGTAAGCAACCACCAGGTTGGATATGCAGTAAAGCCGGTATAAACTTGCGTGATATTTTTAACGGGCGTATTTAAGATTAAGCAGCCAATAATTGCGAAGACAAGTGTAGTTTGCATAGAGTGCAATACCTCTCTCACAAAATCGCGCCGCGAGGCAGATCTGTTCTGTATTTTTGCAGGGTTTACCCGGTGATCAAACCATATATAATAAATAAGGAATTGCATGCCCACCAGCACAAAATACCTTGCTACAGATATGCTGAAGATCTTTACAAA
>JACMRC010000240.1 GCA_014376655.1 Mucilaginibacter sp.
GGTAAAACAGAGATTTCTTTATCAGGCGGCCCGGTTTTGGCAGGCGTTAATACTACTTTAAAAGCATTTACTTATAACACTGTAGGTAAACAATTAATAGTTGAAGCCGACTACCAGGGCGACGCTACACTACATGTAAAATGGACTTTTGCACCGGGTAAGCGCGTTAAGTTAGATTATACTTATACCCAAAGCGGCGATGCTGAATTTTTAGGTATTACCTTCAATTATCCTGAAGAGAAAGTTACCGGGATGAAATGGCTGGGCCGCGGCCCGTACCGTGTTTGGAAGAACCGTGTACCGGGGCAACAGTTTGGCGTTTGGCATAAGGCCTATAATAACACCATCACCGGGCAGGATTGGGGTTATCCGGAATTTAAAGGCTACCATGCAGAAGTTAACTGGGCCGTGATAGAAAATAAAGAATCACCATTTACGGTTTATACCGATAACAAAAACCTGTTCCTGCAAATGTATAAACCGGCTGCAGAGAAGGATGTGGTTAAAAATGTACAACCGGCTTTCCCGGCAGGAAACATTGGTTTTTTAAACGCCATAAGCGCTATTGGTAACAAGTTTCAGGCACCTGTAAAAGTGGGCCCGCAAAGCCAAAAAACACATGCCGACGGTACACCTGTAAGTAATACTTTATGGTTTGAGTTTTAACTGATACATCTTTATAAGACAGCCCCTGTAAAGCCAGACTTTACAGGGGCTTTTTTATGATTTAGTTTAACTATCTTGTAATAAAATAAGGTAGTAGCAATCTAACCATCAAACTAAACAAATATGAGTATTGATCAGGATAAATACATTTTAAGTGTCGAAAGTCTCGGCGTTAATTATGGCGACTTTGTAGCCGTAAAAGACGTTGGGTTTAACGTTTTACATGGCGAGATCTTCGGCTTGCTTGGCCCTAACGGTGCCGGTAAAACAAGCACGCTGAGTTCTATTGAAGGTTTATTAAAATACAAAAGCGGGACTATCATTGTAGATGGGCAGGACGTGCAGCAAAAGCCGTTACATGCCAAAGCATCAATGGGGGTACAGCTGCAATCAACCAGCTTCCAGCCAGAGCTGAATGTTATCCAGATCCTTCAACTATTCTCAGGTATATATGGTGTGCCGAAGAGCAAGGATGAGATTAAGGAGATCTTAAAAGAGATCAGCCTTGAAGAACATGGCAAGAAAAAATTCGGGCAGTTATCAGGCGGTCAGCAGCAGCGGGTATCGTTAGTGATATCAACTATCCATAACCCTAAATTGGTACTGTTAGACGAGCCTACGACGGGCCTCGACCCGCAATCGCGCCGACAGTTGTGGGAGCGCATCGAAGCCTTCCGCGAAAAAGGGCATGCGGTGCTATTAACCACCCATTCTATGGAAGAAGCAGAGGCCATCTGCGACCGCATAGCCATCATAGATCACGGACGGGTGATTGCTGTTGACACCCCGCAGGCGCTGATTGACAAACACAAAGACGACCCGGAAGTAATAGCCGTATCACGCCGTGGCAAAGTAACTTTAGAAGATGTATTTATCGCCCTAACCGGCAAAGCTGTAAGAGAATAATATTATGGAAACAATTATACCAAAAACTTCAACCGTATTTGCCACCCTTTTTAGGGCTGATATGGCTACATTGCTAAGTAACCGCCGGTCGGCA
>JACMRC010000241.1 GCA_014376655.1 Mucilaginibacter sp.
AACGGCCTCTAAAACGTTGGCTGTACCCAGGTCGTAATCGTTATGCGCATGAAAATCAAAATGGATGCCCGGGTATTTAGCTATCAACTCAGATAAAAATTTAGCTGTTTCCTTTGGTGTTAATACGCCCAAAGTATCGGGCAGTAAGATCCGTTTAACAGGTTGTTGGGTTATAAAATCGAGATACTGGTAAACGTAATCGGGCGAGTTGCGCATGCCGTTGCTCCAATCTTCTAAATAAACATTGGTAGCAATTCCATTCTTAGCGGCGAGTTCAATTACCTGGGCTATCTCGGCATAATGTTGTTCGGGTGTTTTTTTAAGCTGGTGGGTGAGGTGGTTTAATGAGCCTTTAGTTAGCAGGTTCTGCACCTTTACACCGGCGTTTATCATCCAATCAATTGATACCCCGTTATCAACAAACGACAGTACTTCTATCCGCTCGGTATAACCCAATGGGGCCGCCCAATCCATAATAGCTTTTACCGCCTGGAACTCGCCCTCTGATACCCTTGCCGATGCGATTTCTACGCGATCGACCCTAAGCTCTTCCAGCAATAATTGTGTAATGGTTAGTTTTTCGGATATGGAAAACGATACGCCCGATGTTTGTTCCCCATCGCGGAGTGTGGTATCCATTATCTCTATTTTCCTGCGTTCCATTTTGGTTGGTTCGGCTATTTATGTAGCAACTGGATAATAAGGTAAAAGCGTTTCACCATATTGATGAAACGCCCGACCGGTTTTTAATTGGTTATTAGATTATAAGGGCAGCTGTGCTGCAAACTCTTCAATTTCGCCTTTTATGCTTTGCAGATAATCAATATCATCAAAGCCGTTAAGCATGTTATTCTTTTTATAGGAGTTGATCTCGAATTTCTCAGATTCGCCGGTGGCTAACAGCGTGATGGTTTGATTTGGAAGATTTACTTCCAGCTCTGTATTCGGGTCGGCAAATATTGCAGCGAAGATCTTTTCAGAAAACTCAGGGCTAACCTGTACCGGCAGTACACCAACGTTTAAGCAATTGCCACGGAAGATATCTGCAAAGAAGCTTGATACCACGCAACGGAAACCATAATCATAAACTGACCACGCAGCATGCTCGCGCGATGAGCCCGAACCAAAGTTTTTACCGCCTACCAGTATTTTGCCACTGTAAGTAGGGTCGTTCAATATAAAGTCTTTCTTTGGTGTATTGTCCGGGTTGTAACGCCAATCGCGGAAAAGGTTATCACCAAAACCAACACGCTCTGTCGCTTTTAAAAAGCGGGCAGGTATCAATTGGTCGGTATCCACATTCTCTATGGGCAATGGAACCGCGGTGCTTGTAAGTATATTAAATTTATCGTAAGCCATAATTTTTTAATGTGCAGATGTGCGGATATGCAAATGTGCAGATGCTATTATTGTTAAACTAACTCTTCAATTAATGTTCTCGGGTCTGTTACTACGCCGGTTACTGCTGCTGCTGCTGCTACAAGCGGGCTTGCAAGCATGGTGCGCGAGCCTGGTCCCTGGCGGCCTTCAAAGTTTCTGTTTGATGTACTTACCGCGTATTTGCCGGCAGGTACTTTATCATCATTCATAGCTAAGCAGGCAGAACATCCAGGCTGGCGCAATTCAAATCCGGCTTCGGTTAAAATATCCAATAAGCCTTCTTCTTTAATTTGTGCCTCCACAATGTGCGATCCCGGTACTAACCAGGCCGTAACATTATCAGCCTTGTGTTTGCCTTTTACCAACGAGGTAAACGCTCTGAAATCTTCTATACGGCCGTTTGTGCAGCTGCCCACAAAAACGTAATCAACCGGCTTGCCAATCATGCTGTCGCCTTCGTGGAAACCCATATAACCTAACGATTTCTCGTAAGTGGCTACACCGCCTTCAACCTGCTCAGCATCCGGAATTTCATGCGAAATACCCATACCCATACCCGGGTTGGTACCGTAAGTTATCATTGGTTCGATAGTAGTACCGTCAAAAGTTAATTCTTTATCAAATATGGCACCTGCATCGGTTTTTAATGTTTTGTAGTAAGCCAAAGCTTTATCCCAAGCCTCGCCTTTAGGGCTAAACTCGCGGCCTTTAACATAGTCAATAGTGGTTTGGTCGGGAGCTATCATGCCACCGCGTGCGCCCATTTCAATACTCAGGTTACAAACCGTCATACGGCCCTCCATGGTCATGTTCTCAAAAACATCACCGGCATACTCTACAAAATAACCTGTAGCGCCTGATGTTGTTAACTGAGAGATAATGAACAAAGCCACATCTTTAGGAGTAACAGCCTTGCCTAATTTGCCATTAATGTTAATGCGCATTTTTTTAGCTTTTGGCTGCATAATGCATTGGGTAGCCAATACCATTTCAACCTCTGATGTACCAATACCAAAAGCAATAGCACCAAAGGCACCATGGGTTGATGTATGCGAGTCGCCACAAACTATGGTTGCACCCGGTTGGGTAATACCATACTCAGGGCCTACAA
>JACMRC010000242.1 GCA_014376655.1 Mucilaginibacter sp.
CGCTACTTCCCTGAAATGCGTTCGCGCATGCACAATTGCCGCTTTAACAACTGCCGTCATATTAATGAACCCGGCTGCGCCGTGCTTGTGGCTTTAGAAAATGGCGAGATCGAACTATCCCGCTATGAAAGCTATTTAAGCATTTATAATGGGAATGATACCCGGGCGTAAGGCCCAACAATCATTACTTAACCACATACACCCCGTTAAATACCGAGATTAATGATTGCCCGTATATAACACCTGTGTTCCAGGAAGCAGCTGCGGTAGTAGTGCCTTCTAATTTTTTTACCCCTGCTATATGCACTTCATCGCCCGCCACAAAAATTGAGTTGGCAGTAGTACTACTATTGGCAATATAAGTAGGGACATTATTTTTCCAATAAACAGCTCCTGCGCCTGTGCCTGGCTTATCTTCGCCATAACCTGCAGTATAAACATCATTTCCTTTAGTAGTTACAGCCATGGCCATACCACCGGCATTTGTAATTGGCAAAGCTGTGGGTACGCTATTCTTCCAAACGGTAGGAATGTTATTGCCACTTAAACCAGAGTAAGGCAATAGGGTACCCAAACGGTATCCCACAACACTTACATCCCCATTATCTGCAACGGCAATACCATAAGCTATAGATCGTATTGAATTGTCATTAAAGGTATTGATAACACCATTTTTCCAGTAACAGGCTGTTTGGCCGGTAGACGTTGCGTAATAGCCGCATATGTATACATCTGATCCTTTAAGAACCATGCCGTATGCACTGCTACTTTTGTTGGGGGAGGGTAATATCGAAACACTGCCATTTTTCCAATAAAAAGCGTCTGAATATGTTGAGCCGGCTATATGAACATCATTTCCCTGCACCGCAATTGCTCTGGCCTGGGTCACCCCGGGAGTGACCGGGAGTTGTGTTAACTTTACAATATTACCATTCTTCCAATAACAGGCGGTTGTTCCCTCGTAACCCGCCACATATATACTTGTATCCTGTACGGTAATTGCCCAGGCGTAAGATTTGGCGGTTGAAATGGTTATAGGGAAATTGTTTTTCCAAAGGGTGGCCTGATAGTAAACATCCGGGAGGGCATCTGTGAATTGGCGCACGCCAACAAAATATACGCCCGGGTCGGGAGTAGCTTTAACAGGGAGTACCGGGCTTGTTGGTCCTGTAGTTCCGGTGGTGCCTGTATTATCAGGAGTTGCCGGTGCACTTTTTGTACAGGAAGAAATAGCTAAAAAAGCGACAAATGCCAGTGAAAGGAATGAGGTTGTTTTCATTATTAGATTGTTTTGGTATATTAAAAGTAAACATATGTTCTTAAATACCAAATCTTTATTTTCTGAGATACAATATTACCTTAACAGAAAAGTTACACAATTCATAATTAAATTTATCTTTGTACTATAAACCAAATAGGGGCCTATCCCCAACTTTTATGAGAAAAATTTTATTTATCGGAATGATGCTGTTCCCGGTGCTGGGTATGGCGCAAGGTTTCCAGGTTAACTTACATGGCCAAAAACAAATTGGTATGGGCCATACCGGTACCGGCTTATTGCAAGACGGTGCATCCGTATTGTTTAATCCCGGCGCGGTGGCTATGCTGCCGGAGAACTTTGTACAAGGTGGCATAAGCCCATTGTTTTTTAATTCGGCGTTTTTAGCCTCAGGCTCAAATCAGCAAGAGAATAACAAGAGCCAGGTTGCTACGCCATTCACTGTGTATGGCGTATGGGGGCCAAAAGCCGCACGCTGGAAAGTAGGCATGGGCATATACACGCCATTTGGCGGACTAACAGATTGGGGCACCAACTGGACAGGTAAATACGCCTTAGAGAGTCTGAACCTTAAAGCCATTTATTTCCAACCAACCTTTAGCTACCAGATCAGCAAAAATATTAGTATTGGCGCTGGCTTTGTTTACAATCATGCCAGTGTTACTTTAACCAAAGGCATTCCGCTTTCAAGCAGTTCTGCATCAAGCGGCCAGGCCGAGCTGAAAGGTAATGGTAAAGGCTTTGGCTTTAATGCCGGTGTATTTATAAAAGCCAGCGAGAAAGTATCGTTAGGTTTATCTTACCGATCGAAAGTTGATACCAAGGTTGATAACGGAACGGCAACTTTTGATGTTCCGAATCTGTTGAAGCCAAACTTCCCATCGCCTAATACATTTACATCTTCTATTCCATTGCCATCTACTACTTCATTAGGTATTGGCTATTATCCAACAAAAAAATGGACTGTAGCTTTTGATTTTCAATATGTAAACTGGGATGTTTATAAATCGCTTGATTTTAATTACGGACAAACTACAGCTACGCTGCAAAATACCCACTCGCCACGCAACTATAAAAACGCTTACGATTTTAGAGGCGGTGCCGAATACAAAGCAACACCAATGGTTGCTATACGTTTTGGCGGTGGCTATGCAACAACACCCGTACAAGATGGTTATGTAACCCCGGAAGCACCGGATGCTAACCGTTTATACGGTACAGCTGGACTGGGTTGCAAAGTGGCTAAAAGATTAGACCTTGATTTTTCGTTTGAGTTTGAGCATGTAATGAGTCGCACCCAAACCAATATAGAAAGCAACCTTGCAGGCACGTTTGAAACCAATGTTATTATACCCGGCCTGGCACTTGTTTATCACTGGTAATATTTAATAAAGATAAAAATGAAGAATTTTAAATACATATATATACTGGGCGCATTGGGTTTATTAGCCGCATGCAGGCCCACCATTACAACACCCACAACACAAACTACAGCCGATTTTACCCGGTATATAGCTTTAGGTAACTCGTTAACTGCAGGCTATGCCGATGGTGGTTTATATTTATCGGGCCAGCTTAACTCATACCCAAGTATAATTGCCAAACAAATGGCAACCATTGGTGGGGGCAGCTTTAGCCAATCGTTATTTACAGACGCGCAGGCCAGCGGTACAGGTTATCAAACTTTAACCGGCTTTAGTGCTACAGGTTCGCCGGTACTTACTGCCGTTGCTGCAACCGCGGTGCGTGGCAGCATTACTTTACCGGGTTTAGGTACTATTCCATTATTTACAAAATATACCGGCAACTTAGAGAATTTTGGCGTGCCCGGCATTAAATTAAGGGATATTACCAACCCAGCCTATGGTAATGGTAATCCATATTTTGAACGTTTGTTACCTAACGCCAGCCCGGGCAATACAACTTCTTATATTGATTTCGCGACAGCTAAATCATTCACATTTTTTACCAATTGGTTAGGTAATAATGATGCCTTAGCTTACGCGACTGCTGGCGGTGCAAGTGACGCATTAACAGACAAGGCCGTTTTCACTGCAAATTATAACGACCTAATAACCCGCCTTACACAAAATGGTGCTAAAGGCGCTTGTGCAACTATACCTGATGTTACAACTATACCATATTTTAATACGGTTACGGTAGGAGTTATTTTAGCATCGGTACAAAAAGCTAACCCGGCGGTAACTGCTTTATATATTAATGCACGCAATACTGATGGCAGCTATTCTGCTCGCCCTGCAACAGCGGCCGACTTGATAGTTTTAACATTTCCAACTTCTAAAATAGGTGTACCCACCGGTGGAATTCCGTATGGTTTGCATCCACTCAATCCAATTGAAACGCAATATGTGTTAGATGCTAACGAAGTTGCTTTGGTTAAGGATTATGTAACTTCTTATAATACTTCTATTAAAGCAGCGGCTACGGCTAAGGGCTTAGCGGTATTTGATGCCTTTACATTTTTAACCAACTTAAAAAACAACGGTTTATTAATCAACGGTGTTGCCTTAAATTCTAATTATATCAGTGGGGGTATATTTTCGCTGGATGGTGTGCATTTAACGCCTCGCGGTTACGCAATTGTTGCCAACCAGTTTATAACAGCAATTAACGCCCAATATTCGTCTAACATTCCGTTGGCAAATGTTTCGGCTTATAATGGGGTTGTATTTCCATAATCAGCATTAAAATATTTAACAGGAAGCCGTCACGGATATTCGGGGCGGCTTTTTTGTGGGCTATAGTTTATTAATGTTTAAATTTATAAAACGATGTTTAACCAA
>JACMRC010000243.1 GCA_014376655.1 Mucilaginibacter sp.
GTATAGCTAAAACGTGTAGACCGAGCCCCCAATGCCCTGCCCAATATAACCTGCTGCGAACTGCCCGGATCTTTGCGAAAGCCTTGATGAACATATTTAAACCCTGCATCGGCATATAAACCCTCGTCAAAATTATACCCGGTTTTAAACAAAGGTATCAACGTGTGATATAAATTTGTAGGTATGTACCCTACATTTGATGTATCGTTAGATATATGTTTATCAATTAAACCTTGAGCTGCACCGGTAAATGTGGCTGAATTAACCTTTTCATAAACGTTTACAGTTGAGCTGGCATTTACGATATTATACTGTTTATGCCCATTACCGCCAATAATTCTAATTTTAATGGGCGATATTTTTTTGTCGATAAAAACACTATCGTCACCCTTAGATATGTACAGGCGGATCTCTTTTGTTATTTTAGGATCAAAGATCCGCGAGAATAAAATGTTTTTACGGCTCTTATCGGCAGATACGGTTGTTTGAATTATTAAACTTCTGTTAAGTGTATCTCTAATACTAAACTTCTCGCTCAAGTCAGTTGCTTTAATATCGACACGTCGATTAAAAAACCTGTAGTAAGTTTCGGCAGCTTGTTCAAGGCTGTTACGCCTTTTTTTCATTAACACTAATAGTTCGTCATGTCGTATGCGGTAAATAGCTAATGGCATTTTGCGTAAGGCATCTTCCAATACTTCATCAGTTAAAGCTGCAGCAAAGCTCCGGGTTACCTGCATCCATTGTTCATGGCCAATTTGGGTCATAAAGCGGGTGTTAAGCGTATGGTCGTTTAAATAAAAATCGTTGATTGATTTTGGGCCGGCGTTATAACCTTTTAAATAACGCGCCACCCACTGCCTGGAGGCGATGCTAGGTATTAACCCCTGGTTTGTAAAAAAGGCAGCTGAACGATCATGCGGAACAGCGGTGAAATATCTCACTCCATTCCTTATTTTAGCTTGCCAGCGCCATTGGTCTTCATGCTCATCCCAATCGCCTAAAAACCAATCAAGCAGGCGCGCTTTAAAAAACTCGATACTATCTATCCGGTTATTATAGTTGGCGTTTAACAACTTTATCATATTACCTGTATTGATGGATGAGTCGCTACCTGGTTCGCGTTCATCTATCAAACATATTTTACCTGCAAATTCTTTCTCGTAAAAGCCAAGATGCGTGTCTGGTGCCACCCACCCAATTGTTGGATTGGTATGGCTTACTTTAACAGCTGCAGCAAGTTCAGACGCTATTACGGCCCCGTAAGGATATTGAGCCGACATAGCATCATTTAGCCACGACTTCGCAAAAGTTTGCCTTAAAGCCTGTGGCAATAGTATCAGGGGGTACTTTTCAATACTGCTCATGATATAGCTTTTGCCAGTCGAATTTTTTAACAGTAATGATTTTGTTTGGTGCGTACCGCCATAACCTACAGGCTTTAGGCCTCCCTGGTATTGGTCTATTTTTATAATTGGCAGCGTTGCTTTAACAGACCACTCTTTGCGGTAATTTTCGCCATAAATTATACGGTGAATCTTACCTACTTTATCAAAAGAAGGATGCGCTGCTATGGCTATGCTGTCATCTTTAATTACCTGGTCGATTTTTTCGACAGGGATATGCACTTTAATAAAAGGACGATTATAAGTGAAGACTTTTTTAAATACACTGTCTTTAGTAGTATTGGCATAGTAGGTAAACTTCATGCTTTTGTCTATCATCAAGTCCACGGTTACATAGCCTGCTTCTTTTAAAGCAAATAAAGAATGCTTACCCTTTTTAACAACAGCCTGTTTAGCACCGGCTCCGCTTACCACTTGCATTACGCCCCCATCATTTATAAACTGCAAACCGTGTTCATGGCCAGAAACGCGAACAACATTAGAGTCGATATTAAAAACTCTATTTATCTCTTTTATCATTGTTTTATAAAGCGGATGACCATTGTCTTCGGGGTTATCAAAAGTGCCACGTAGCAGGGGGTATAGTGCACCTAAACCCGGCAACGGGATATATAGGCTGCTTTTTACGGATGTTAGCGGAAATAAATAATCTTGCCATACGTAACTGCCACCATGGTGCCCATAAGTTTCGAATGGATGATGATCGGCCAGGATGATGATCTTGTTTCGATTTTTGTACAACAACTCTCTAAACTTGTCAATCACCTCGTCGTTTGTTTTGCAATCACAATCGGCATCCGGGTTGTCCTTATTGTAAATGTAAAGCCACCATTCCGAATCGAACGCTATTACAACAAGGTCATCGTTAATACTAATTGCGGTAGGGTCGGGGCAGCCTTTTGCAGGTACCAGTTTTAATAAAGAATCTTTTTGTTCTGCCAAATACTCGCCTTCCAATTTTATTTTTGCCAGTCCTTTAGGCCCCATTCGGTCCCAATCGTGATTTCCGGGAATGAAATATACCGGAGCGCCAGCCGCACGCATAGGCTTGTATTGACCATCTAATATTTTTTTTGTCCCTGCTTCTTCTGTACTGCCAGGTAACCCCATTCCTGTAGGATAAATATTGTCACCCAAGTAAAGTACGGATGTTTTACCTTTCAATACATTACTAACAGCATGTTGCAGTACGCCATTTTGCTGTTTGTCCAGTTCGCCGGCATCGCCAATTAAAATAATGCGGTATTTAACAGAGTCCTGGGCATGGGTTAAAAGCGCGGCAAATAAAAAGATTGGTAAAAAAAGTTTCTTCATTGATAGTTATTTGGATTGATTTGCGCACTCATTATTTAACCAACGAAGAAATAACAAATGCAATTACCGAAATTACCAAACCAAACATAAAAACATTGTATGATGTTCTTAGCAAATGGTATTTACGCCCAAGTACTTTACCTTGCGCGTAAACATCTCTTATCAGGCTGCCGTATAAAAATTCGTTATCGTTTACCATAGTAACCATTCCTTGCCTATATTCGTCAAAGTCGGTGTTATAAAAATTCCCAAAAAATAAAAGGTTTACACTTCTATCTTCAATATCCTCTTTAGTAAAAACGCCTTTTGATAAGTTGGGGCGGGTAGCCAGGATGGAAAAAACTATGGTGACCAAATTAACAGTAAGCAACATAATAGCAGGTATAATTTGATTATGATGAGCACTCATATTGCGTAACAACAAGCTTAATAAAAGAGAAATAATAATAGCATTAACAGATATCATAATGTGAGCCTTGCTATCGGCCATGTTGCTTAAACGCTGGTGATTGCCAGATGTAAGCCTAAACATGGTTTCTACGCCTTTACTCAACTCTTGTTTCTTATCATCGCTTTTAAAAATGCGTTTACTATCGTCAGGTACTGCTAAATGCAGGGTTTCTTCCCCCGTTGATTCGTCGGATTTTAGTTTATTTTTTAATTCCTCTAAATTTTTTTGCTTTGTATCGCCCAATAACAACCTACAATAATCGGTATGATACTCATGTTCTTCCATCAACATGATTGTTTTTTTGCGCCAATCCTCCTTGCCGATAGCTGTACCGTGCAACGCATTAAATTCTTTGCGTAGTAGATTGGTTTTATCCCTAAAGTCATAAGTGCCTAAATGAAACAGATCGGCATCGCAAATAATACTTTGTAAAATATCATTAGGATTTTGCGGGAGTTTTGTAGCCAATATACAGTCATTTATATGTTGTATTAATTCTTCATCAAGTTCAAATCCTTTCAAAAAATCAATAGCTATTATGACCCCTTTTTCTTCGTGATTTTCAAAGCCGGAAGAATAAGCTATATCGTGGAACCAAGCCGCAACCAGCACTGCAAAGTAATCCCGGTCATCTAATTGGTAGTGGTCTGCAATTTTTTTCGCTGCCGCTACCACATCTGTTGTATGATTAATATTATGATAAGTGAATGTGGCGTTCGAATGGGTTTTATAGTACGATAAAACAAATTTTTTAACTTGTTGCAGTAGCTTGGTATAGTTTGTTTTAGTGGGCATAGCTTAACATTTATCTATATACATATAGGTATTGATAATGTTTCCAATTGTGACGAAAATATAGGTAGATGTCTGCCTGTTTAGAGATTTTAGCCATCCCTAAAAAAGCCCCAGGAATTTTTTTCGGTGAGGTTTTCTTTTACTGGCAAAGGCAGCTTTTGCTCTTAGCTTATGGGTGTTTGATACACTGTCTTTTTTATAGGCAACAACTGCTGGAGTTGGTATAGGTTTATAGCGTAATAGAAACGGCACATAGTTTACCGCGGTTTGCGGACTGGACTGATAGCTTACTTTTTTGTGCAACAAGCCATAAGTACTTAAACAAAGCAATAGAATGATGAAGCCGATGGCACTGTTAAAGACAAATTTGGAAACCGTTATTGTTGTTTTTTGTGCGATGGCAGCAGCTTCTTGTAATTGTAATACCTGCGTTTGCAATATCTCGTTTTCGGTTTTTAGCACTATCGAATTATTATCGATATTGCCTGCCAAAACGCTGTTTTGTACTATTGCTTCTTGCAGGTCTATCCCGTTTCCATATCGGTTATCCGGTAGTTTTTCAAGGCATTTATAAATGATATTTAACAACCATGCAGGCACCTGCATTTCGTGTTCTTTTTGCGCACTGGTCCAGTTGGCAGGCAAATTTTGTTTCCGCAATGCCAACAGGTCCGGAACCGGTGCTTCCATGTGTGCTATCATTACAGTATTACGCGCTGTTTCCCCATTATCATGCAGCGGGAATGGTACGGTAGCGGCCAATAACTCATATAACACCACACCATAACTGTAAATATCCGTTTGGAAGAGCATTTGGCCCTCATTTTGTTCGGGTGCCATAAACTCTATCGCTCCTGCGTGGCGCATACTACTGCGGCGCTCCTCGTCTGACATTATTGACAAACCGAAGTCAAGCAATACATAGTTACCGGTATGTACATTGAATTTTACGTTATTACTTTTTATATCACCATGTTTAACGCCCACCTTATGGCAATGTGCTAATGCGCCGGCAAGCTGGTCGGCCAGTTTAATAGTTTCTTTTATGGTAAATATTTTTTCGTGAGGTTCAGACAGCAATTCACCCAGATCCGGCCCGTCAATAAATTCCATCTCAATAAACGGCAGCGAGCCACTTTCTGTAATACCCGAACTTAGTATTTTTACCACGTTTGGGTTAGCTACCTCATTAACCTTTTTTAACTTCTCAACCTCATTTACAAACGTTCGATAGTTTTTGTCTTCAATTGTTTCATCTGCTATAGGTGTTGGTAAAAGCTTTACGGCGCTTAGTATAGGCCCTATGCGCCTGCCCTTGTAAACAGAACCCTGACCACCGGTGCGTATGGCACCCATGTTTTCAAGCCCTTCCATTATGGTAAACACCTTACTCATTAATTTATTTCCTCTTTTTATAGCTAAATTCAACTACCGCGGTTTCACCCAGGATTACCTGGTCGCCTTCGGCCAACTGATGACCAATTTGGTTTGAATGAAGCTTTATCAATGTATCGCTGTTTGCCGACCTTATCTTTACTTTATTACCCGGCGGAATACCGCCTTCATCGGCAAAAAGCATAAAGCAGCCTTTTTCATTATTCCACTCCAGGTGGGCGTGCTGCCTGCTAATGTATTTGTTATGATCGTTATTAAGATCGCCGGGAAATGCGATATGGTTCGTCCTGAAAAACCCACCTTCTACCTGTGCTTTTTTCTCGCGACCGATATTTAATTTACCATCATCAGACTTTATAAGATAAACAGGCTTTTCAGCCTCGCCATTGAGTACCCTGATATAGGCTGACCCTGATCTTTGAATCACATGATCTTTGGTACGAATAAACAAAGCGGCGTTAATTCCTTCCAATTTCACGGCCTCGGGCGGAAACTTTTCATCAAAGTTTACTTCCAACTGCCAATTTGCAGGTAAACCTATATCAAAATCATCGGCTATGCGCTGTACTTCGTCTTTAAATTTTCCGGGTTCATCCTGGTACACAGCCGATTCGTACATATGCTTGTCATTACCGCCTATACTTATGAAAAGATTAATGCCTTTAATGTTGCTACCTTCCCCGCCTTCTGATTTTTGCAAGTTTTCTTTGATACCTCGTAACAAGGTATCACGTACTTCTTTTACATCACTGGGGCCTTCATTATCCCGACTAAATATTTTAAACATTTCTGATAATTTAATTTGATGTTGTATCCGGTTCTGCCGCAGGCATATCTACATTTTGCTTTTCGGCAGCTATGCTTTTTGCTTTAGGCGGTACTATACTTTTAATATATCCCTTTTTAACAAGCAGCGGAATAATGTGCTTTCCTGCCAGGTGTACCGCATCTGCTGACCCTTTGGTCGACTCGATCCTGACGCATACTACAATATTACCGGTACCTTTGGCCATTGGCGCAAAAAACACATACCATCCATCATTTATACCTTCCTTTTTCCAGATACGCTCTGGCGTGCCTGTTTTACCAGCAACACTTAAACCCAATATGGGCGCTTTTGGCGCACTTTGCTCTATCATATATTGGGTTATCAACGCTGCATATTTAGGGTCATTAGCCAGCTTAATACTTGCTTTAACGGGTTGCTCTGCATCACTTACCTTTAATACAAAACGATTGGCTACCAATTCTCCATTATTTGCTACGCCCGATATTAGCCTTGCAACAGCAGCGGGTGTCGCAATCAACTCACCTTGTCCCCACGCCATACCCGAAATACCTTTAGCACGTGTTCGCCGGATATTGTTAGGGTCGTAACGTGGTTTAGTATAAAACTCGGTTTTGCGCCATAACTCGCGCCATTTTTCTTCCTGTGTGGCGTTGTCGGGCTGTTTGCCATAATAGTATCCGCCTACGCCATGCAAGAACATCCCTGTTTTTAAATACAACGTGGCCATATCTTCTTGCAAATGTTCCTGATTAGCTAACTTAATAAAGTAAACATTGTTTGACTTTGCTACTGCTCTTTCTAAAGTAATTACTCCGGTCTCATCTGGTTCAATACCTTTGGTACGTATACGTTCCCAACTGGCTACTGTAAACTTCTTGTTGGCAGCCTCTAAGCCAAGTTTGTTGAATGATGCCATTGTAGTTAATACCTTAGCTGTTGATCCCGGTTGCGTGGCGTAGGTGAAGCCGAGATCGCTTGTAGTGATCCATTGAGACAGTTTATTTTGTTCATTAACGGGCATAGTCAGCTGGTCCCAGTTGTGAATAGGCGGCAGCGGATAAACCGCCGATGCCAATACGTCGCCGGTTGAGGGTAGCATTACTACTACCGATACCCGGTTATCATAAAGTGAGGTATCAGTAGCTATTGATTTTTGGATCTTGGTTTGCAGGTCGGCATCTACCGTTAATTTAACATCGCGGTTTCGACTTTTAAATTCAGCCACCTCATTGCTGTTTATACCTGCAATAAGTAATGGTGCCAAAGCGCCGTAATCCTTCTTA
>JACMRC010000244.1 GCA_014376655.1 Mucilaginibacter sp.
CACCTGCCAGTTAGTATCCTTCCAAATCCCCGATTGAATATATTCTTTATCGGTCATGGTTTTAGCTTCGCCGGATTTTTTGTTTTTCAGGTTATAGGTTAGTTCAAATTCGTCGGGCATAGCACCGGGCGGGGTTTTCATCTCGTCGGGGATATTGGCCCCGATCTTATAAGGCAAAAAATCAACAACCGGCGAAAAGCTATAAGTAAAAAAACCAAAACCAACTGATACAGCTATAGATGCAAGCAATAATCTTTTCCCGGTTTTATAGGTAAATAGTGGGGTTATCTTATCCTGGTTTTTAAATAGTACAATTATCAGCAGTAATAATATCAAATCCTTGCTAAATGATTGCCATGGCGTTAACGGGATAGCGTCGCCAAAGCAGCCACAGGTTTGTACCACTTTAAAAAATGCCGAGTAAAACGTTAAAAACGAAAAGAAGATGATGATCAACAATAACCCCTGCGCCACCAGCTTTTTGCGAACACCTATTAATAGCGCGAACCCCAATATAATTTCTAAAGCGCAAAGTAATATGGCAAAACCAAGTGCGGCGCTATTCAAAAAGGTAATATGGAAAACCTCGAAATACTCTTCGAGTTTATAGGAAAAGCCAAGCGGGTCGTTAGCTTTGATAAGGCCCGAGAAAATAAACAGCAAGCCTACGATAATTCTGCAGAACCATATTAAGCCGCTTTTCATTGTACGCCCAGTTTAATCAACGCAAATACCGAGTAATTTAAAATATCCTGGTAGTTAGCCTTTATCCCTTCTGATGCCAGTGTAAGGCCTTTGTTGTCTTCAATTTGTTTAACGCGCAGCAGCTTCATCAATATCAGGTCGGTTAATGAGCTGATGCGCATATCGCGCCATGCTTCGCCATAATCGTGGTTTTTGGCAAACATCAGGTCCTTTGTTTCTTTAACCTTATCGTCAAACAAACGGCCCACATGGTCGGGCGCTAACTCAACCGGTGTTTCGGCATCGCATTCTGCTTGCATCATGGCAATAACACAGTAGTTAACTATGCCAATGTATTCGCCGGTAATGTCCTCGCCTACTTTCGATATTTTTTTTTCTTCGAGCGTACGGATGCGCTGCGCTTTAATAAAAATCTGGTCGGTTATTGATTCTAAACGTAGTATGCGCCAGGCGGTACCATAGTCATGGGTTTTCTTCATGAAAAGGCCTTTGCAAATATTAATTACGGCTTCGTATTCGGCTGATGTATTGTTCAAGATGTTGTCTTTTTTGTTGTAACGTTTGAATGTTGTAACGTTGTAAGGTTCGGGGTGGCAATGGTTGAGCCTTTACTCCCTTTATTTTTAAAGATATAAAGTAACTTTACAACTTTGTAACCTTGCAACATTACAACACAATACGTGGCTAAAGATACATTTTTTCATAAAAAGACGACTCTAAATGCGGGTGGTAAACTTATAGATTTATCCACACCCAAAGTAATGGGCATAATTAACCTTACGCCCGATTCTTTTTACGCCGATAGCCGCCAACCCGCCGTAACCGACGCGCTGCAGCAAGCCGAAAAAATGTTAGCCGATGGTGCTACGTTTCTTGATCTTGGCGCTTACTCATCGCGCCCCGGTGCTGATGATATTTCTGTTCAGGAAGAAACAGACAGGCTGCTGCCCGTTGTTGAAGTTATTGTGGACCGTTTCCCTGATGCGGTTTTATCGATTGATACCTTCCGTGCTTCGGTTGCCGAGGCTGCTGTTAAAGCAGGGGCACATATTATCAACGATATTTCGGGCGGGCAGTTGGATGTTGATATGTTTGCTACCGTTGCCCGTTTGCAGGTGCCCTACATATTGATGCACATGAAAGGCAACCCCAAAACCATGAACAGCCTTGCCCAATACGACGATGTTTTTAACGAGGTGCTGGATTATTTTACCGAGCGCAGTCAGCAATTAAAGGCCTTGGGCGTGAATGACGTGATACTCGATCCCGGCTTTGGTTTTGCTAAAAAGCCTGAGCATGGCTACGCGTTATTAAACCGGTTAGCGGAGTTCGACCGCTTAGGTTTGCCTATGTTAGTTGGCGTATCCCGCAAAAAAATGATCTATAGTTTATTAGGTGGCACCGCTGCCGATGCTTTAAACGGCACCACCGTGTTAAACACCATCGCCCTAACCAAAGGAGCCAGTATTTTAAGGGTGCATGATGTAAAAGAAGCGATACAAGCCGTAAAGTTGATGGGATATTTGCACAACAATATATAACTTAGCAAAGCGCCCACGGGCAAACCCTAATATAACCTGTTTATTTCATGAAAAAATTTAGCTTTTTAACAGGCCTGTTTTGCGCATGTGCTGCAATTGTAGGTTTAATAGCCTGGAAAGCAAAGCCAACTCCGGTAAAGCAGCAGGCGGCCAATCGCCCCAATATCATTATTATTTTAACTGATGATATGGGCTTTAGTGACGTGGCTTGTTTCGGCGGCAATTTTGTACCTACACCAAATATCGACCGTATTGCTAAATCCGGCCGTAAGTTTACGCAGTATTATAGCGCTGCGCCAATTTGCTCGCCCTCGCGGGCAGGCATGTTAACCGGCATGAACCCCGCAAGGTGGAACTTCTCTACCTTCCTTGATAATAAAAAACATAATAAAAATGCAGAGCAGGCCGATTTCCTTGATCCTGCCGCGCCATCCATATCCCGTATCTTTAAAAACGCAGGTTATGCTACCGGGCACTTTGGTAAATGGCACATGGGCGGTGGCCGCGATGTAAAGAACGCGCCGGGCTTTGAGCAATATGGCATAGATGAGCATAACAGTACTTATGAAAGCCCCGACCCCGACCCGTTGTTGACTGCGACAAACTGGATCTGGTCTGACAAGGACAGTATTAAGCGTTGGGACCGCACCAAATACTTTGTAGATAAAACACTTGCCTTTATGCAAAAGCACAAGGGGCAGCCCTGCTTTATAAACCTTTGGCCCGATGATGTGCATACGCCATGGGTACCCCGCAAGGAAACAGAATACACCGGCAAATATCCCATGAACCCCGAGGAAGAGGCTGCTTTTAAAGGCGTACTAAAAGAGTACGACGTACAAATAGGCCGCCTGCTTGATGGTTTAAAAGCTATGGGTGCCGATAAGAATACCATCGTAATCTTCACCAGTGATAATGGCCCACTGCCAAGTTTCAGGGGGAGCCGTGCAATGGGTTTACGCGGATCAAAATTATCTTTATATGAAGGCGGCACACGCATGCCATTCATCATCCAGTGGCCGGGCCACGTTCCTGCAGGCACTATTGATGAAAGTTCTGAACTAAGTTCGCTTGACTTGATGCCCACCCTTACCAAATTTGCAGGCATCAGTTTACCCGCAGGCTACAAAGGTGATGGTATGGACCGTGGATCTGTTTTGTTAGGCAAGCCTTCCCTACGAGGTAAAGACCTGTTTTGGGAGTATGGCCGTAATAATATCGCTTTCAATTATCCGCGCCCTATTGATAAAAGCCCTAATTTGGCTGTACGATCTGGCGAGTGGAAGTTGTTGATGAACAGCGACGGCACAGATATCCAGCTGTACAATATCCTGAAAGACAAA
>JACMRC010000245.1 GCA_014376655.1 Mucilaginibacter sp.
ACCATGATAGTCTGGAGGAGTTGTTCATTAATTTAACAGGAAAGGCCTACCGAAACTAATGTTTAAGCTCTGGATCTCTATAAAGAAAGATATTCGCATCCTGTCGCGCGACAAGGTGGATATCTCGTTGATGCTTGTTATGCCGATTATTTTGGTAGTGGTGGTTACCAGTATCCAGAACAGTACCTTTCAACTCGTTAACAAAAACAAGCTGCCTATTGTAATTTGTAATACAGATACCGGTAAAGCCAGTAAACAGTTTATCGAGTCGGTGGGCAAGATCGGGATGTTTAGTGTAACTGAAATCGGTAAAGAAAAAGCGCAAGCTATCTCTGACGAAATGCAGGGGAAAGATGCCATGCTGGGTATAGTCATCCCGCCAAACTTTTCATCCGAAGTAAATAGCAAAGCCCAAACCGCTTCCGATAAAGCCATGGCTGCGTTTAGCGGGGAGGCTGATACGATGAAAATAGCTGCTAAGTCAAGTGAGCAAATAGATCCACTTACACTATACTACAACCCCGTTTTACAGGAGTCATTAAGATTCTCTATCCAGGGAGCTATAAGGAGTGCCATACAGCTTGTACAAACGCGCGAAACCTTACGCACCCTATACTTTGCATCAAACGAGAAAGAGTTGCCTAAGAGCCTTGAAAACGAAATGCTGAACAGCAATACCCCCATAAATATGTTGCCTGTATCAAAAGACGGCACGCGTAACACACCCAACGCGTCGCAACATAACGTACCGGCATGGACCATTTTTGCCATGTTTTTCGTTATTATGTCGTTAGGCGGAAGTGTCGTAAGGGAAAAGGTCAGCGGTAGCTTTATCCGCTTAAAAACCTTACCTACCAACTATTTGGTAGGCTTATTATCAAAACAGCTAACCTATTTAGGTGTAACCTTGTTACAGGCCGTGGTTATTTTCTCTATGGGGATCTGGTTATTCTCGTATTTGGGATTACCGGCATTAAATTTACCATCAGACTTGTTCGCACTATTTTTAGTCACCTTGATTTGCGGTTGGTGCGCCGTAAGTTATTCTATCTGCGTAGGTGTATTTGCCGAAACACAGGAGCAGGCCAATGGCTTCGGCGCGGTATCTATTGTTATACTGGCTTGTATTGGTGGTTTGATGGTGCCAAGCTTTGCCATGCAGGGCTTGGCTAAAACAATGGCCAGCTTCTCGCCGATGCACTGGTGCCTGCAGGCTTATTATAGTTTGTTTTTAGAAGGCGGTCAATTAAAAGATGTACTAAACAATATAGGCTCTTTATTTATTATTACTCTTGTCATTCAATTCGTAACTTATTTAGGATTGAAAAGAAAAAATTTGATATAATTACCCCATGGAAAAAGAAGCGCTTAAAGAACAGCTAAAAGTACAGATCATACAATTTTTAAACTTAACAGACCTAACCCCTGCCGACATAAAAGACGAAGAGCCTTTATTCGCTGATGGCCTTGGATTAGATTCGATAGATTCGTTGGAGCTTATTGTGTTATTGAAGAAAGAATACGGTATTGATATTCGCGACCCTAAAGAAGGCCGCAAAGCGTTGGTTGATATTAACACTATGGCTGATTATATCGCCGAACACAGAACTAAGTAAATTTATTGTAGAGACGCAATATTTTGCGTCTCAAACGCATACATAGAGCAACATACATAGGAGACGCAAAATATTGCGCCTCTACCTTTTTTGTACCAACACCACATTCGCCACCTTCCGTACCCCTTCATGATCCCACTTCTTGTTATCTGTTGGATAGTTAACCACGTTGTTTGGCGTAGTACCCTTTACCCACATTGTGGTTGATCCACCGCCGTCAAGGTTAATGCCATCCTGCGCGTTAAGCCATTTTACAATTTTGGCCATTTCAACTATGGTTACACCAGCGGCATTATCGTTACGGCCATCAATGGTTATTAGTAAAACCCTATTTTTTGTAACAGCTATACCGGTACGCGGGTTGCGGGTTTTTATAAAAGCAGATGCGGTATCTAAATGTTCCATTACATTGTGATATATCAGCACTGGGCCGGCAACCATAATGTCGCCTTTTAATTTGCTTTCCCAATCGGGCGTTCCATCCCATTTGGATATGCTAAGTATGTTGTTATAAAAAAGCAATGCACCTTTTTGATGGTCGACTCTGCCGCCGTTTTTTGTAAGGTGGTTTGGTTCCAGACCAATACCATCCACTTTTATCAGATCGACTGAGCCTCCGTTTTTAACATCGAAAAAGCCACCATTGATAGCTGCTATGGCATTTGATTCTGCTGCGAAATCGGCAACAGGCTTTAGCTTTTTTACTTCATAACCCAATGCCAAATTTGCTTTACGGCGCGGATTTATCTCCAGGATATTGATATTTTGGTTAGAATGAAACAAGTTATTTTTAAACCAATAATGTTTCCACTTTACGCCGGGTGCGATTTTTTTGGTTTCCCATTGCGCCTTAACAAAGGTTAATGAATCATTTTGTGCAAACGCGTTTAATGCGAAAATAAGGGCAGTAAACAAAAATAAAATAAATCTTTTCATGGTGCGTGAATGCTTATAAAACGACGAATGTAGCTTGCAATTTCATGCAGGTAATATCACTGGTAGACAGCATTGCGTTTGCCCTTATACCACTGTCTGTAAATTGATAAGATATATTTAATTGAAGTGATACTACAGATGGTTCAATAAGTGAAAGGAACTTAATATTATCGG
>JACMRC010000246.1 GCA_014376655.1 Mucilaginibacter sp.
ATGTAATGGGCTGGGAATTTCAGGACACTGGTTTTAAGGTACTTTTCTCAAAAGATATCCCTACTTTCATACACGAGAATGTAAAGCAGGATATCAGTGAATTTTTAACTAAACATGACCTTGAATTGAGTGATATTAAAAACTTCATCTTTCATCCGGGAGGTAAAAAGGTATTGGATGCCTACACCGATGCGTTAGGCGTTGAAGGTGACTTCCTCAATAAAACCCGAGCAGTAATGAACGATAATGGTAACATGAGCAGCGCCACGGTTTTATATGTTTTAGAACGATTTATGAACGAGGGGTTTGAAGATGGCTATGGATTAATGATGGCCATGGGGCCGGGTTTTTCGAGCGAGATGGTTTTGCTAAAGCTTACTAAAAACTAACTATGTATTTCATCATATTCATTTCCTTTTTGATCCTGCAAAGGCTATCAGAGCTATACATATCAAGTCGAAACGAAAAATGGCTGCTGCAAAACGGGGCCATACAATATGGTCAAAGTCACTACCCTTTTATGGTGGCTATGCATACACTGTTCATCATATCAATAATTGTCGAGTATAATTGGCGCGGGTCCACACCTATCAGCTGGGGTTTTTTAATAGCATTCCTTTTAGTATTATCCTTTAAGTTTTGGGCGCTATCGTCATTAGGTAAATACTGGAATACAAAGATATACCGGGTGCCTGGTGTATATCCTGTAAAAAAAGGGCCGTATAAAATATTCAAGCACCCAAATTATATGGAGGTAGTTTGCGAAATAGCCTTGATCCCACTGGTATTTCACCTTTACTATACTGCTATAATCTTCACCCTCCTAAATGCAGCTATGCTAACAGTAAGAATTAGCGTAGAAAATAAAGTTTGGGCGAAATAAGAGGATAGCCGTTAGGTTAACTCCTTATTTTCTTTCCTTAAACTGCTTGTTCTGTAAGCCAGGTAGTAAAATAGTAAAAATGCCGCGAAGCTTAATAAAACTTCTGCATCTTTTATATAGGGAAAAATAGGAATGGCTTTATAAACAGAGAATGCCAGGCAGGCTATTGCGCATAATGCGAACAAGTAGGAGAAAAATTGTTTCATTGCAAATAGGGTTTAGCTGTAATGATAAACTTTTAATTATTTGATTATCAACCACAATACATCTAAATTACTCCTTTTAGTTGTTAAATCCTTGAATGTAATTTTCTTTTTACAAAACGTGCCTAAAAAGCAAATAATTTCTTTAAACGACTAAAAATCATTCCTTTATCGTTTAATTGCGCGCTCGCACACCTCAATATATTGCTGCGCGGTAACTCGGCCAGCAAGTTGTGCAATTAGTTCAAGTGGGATTTCGTCTGGCTTTTTAAAACGGACACATCCCTTACCCATATCCAGCTTGTATTTACTGTGCTTAGGGTATTCGGTAGTAAACCATTCAAGAAGTTCTTTACTTCCGTAAAGGCCCAAATGATGCATTACGATATAGTTTTTTTGCGATCCTATATATATAAATCCCAGCGGCAACTTTGGATCGACATGATAACCGGCGGGATAGACTGAATGCGGAATAACAAAACCCGGCATCCCATAGTAAAACAACTCTGTAAAACCTTCAGGTATATTGTCAGCAATAGCCTTCCACAATGCCTGCATGGGCGCTTTGCGATCGTCAGGAAGATTATCAAAGTAGGCAGCTATACTCATTGCTCTGTTTATGCTCTTTTAAATACCGATGCAGCTAAAGGCGACAAGGTTATATTGATAGAATTATCCTTACCATGCCAGCTTACCGCTTCGCTTTTTAAGGTTGATTTGTTGGTTATTCCTGCTCCCCAATACTCCTGTTTGTCCGAATTAAAGATCTCTTTCCAACTACCTGCTGCAGGCACACCTACCCTAAAGTTTGTACGTGATACTGGTGTCATATTTAATACTACTAACAAGTCGTTTTTCGCATCGTGCCCTTTACGTGCAAATACCACCACCGAGTCGTCTGCATTGCCACCGTCTATCCATTCAAATCCTTCGGGCGAAAACGCTTTTTCGTATAAAGCAGGTTCTGATTTATAAAGCGTATTAAGTGCCCTTATGGTTTCGCTTATTCCTTTATGGTTTGGATAATCTGTTACATGCCATTGCAGTGCTTCTTGATAGTTCCATTCTACACCCTGGCCAAACTCGGCACCCATAAACAGCAGTTTAGCGCCGGGGTGCATAAACATATAGCTATACACCAAACGCAGGTTGGCAAACTGCTGCCACTCATCGCCAGGCATTTTGCGTAGCATTGAGCCTTTTCCATAAACCACCTCATCATGGCTAAACGGCAGCATAAAGTTCTCGGTAAAGGCGTATATCAAGCTAAACGTTAACTGGTTATGGTGATATTTACGATTGATAGGGTCTTCTGCAAAATACTTTATGGTATCGTGCATCCAGCCCATCATCCATTTCATGCCAAAGCCTAATCCGCCTAAAAATACCGGGCGGCTTACACCTGTAAATGAGGTTGATTCTTCGGCAATAGTTTGTATATCGGGGAAATGGCTGTAACAAGCCTCATTAAATTCTTTTAAAAACGATACAGCTTCCAGGTCTTCATTACCACCATAAATATTGGGCTCCCACTCCCCCGCTTCGCGCGAGTAATCCAGGTAAAGCATAGATGCTACCGCGTCAACACGTAAACCATCAACATGGTACCTGTCTAACCAAAATATAGCATTACTTATCAGGAACGCGCGCACCTCGTTACGACCATAGTTAAATATGTACGATTTCCAATCGGGGTGAAAGCCCTTGCGCATATCTTCATGTTCATACAAATGCGTGCCGTCAAAATTATACAACGCCATAGCATCCCCCGGGAAATGGGACGGAACCCAATCCAATATAACGCCTATACCCTCTTGGTGAAACCGCTCTATCAGCAGCATTAACTGTTGCGGCGTGCCATAGCGCGACGAAGCAGCATAATATCCACTAATTTGATAACCCCAACTTGGATAATAAGGGTGTTCGGCTATCGGCATAAACTCTACGTGTGTAAAGCCCATGTGTTTAACATAAGGCACCAGCATATCGGCCAATTGCTCATAAGTATAAAACACGTCAGGCTGCTCAAAATCGCGCGCCCATGAGCCTAAATGAACCTCATAAACCGAGTATGGTTTATCCAATGCGTTATGCTGATAGCGGTTAGCCATCCAGCTGGCATCTTTCCACTCATAAAAAGTATCGGCAACTATTGATCCTGTAAGCGGCGGTATCTCCCAACGAAGTGCGAATGGATCGCTTTTCTCCAAATCCTCGCCCGTGTTTGAACTGATAAAATATTTATAAACCTCGCCCACGCCTACATTCGGGATAAATCCTTCCCAAATGCCCGAGCCATCCCAACGGATGTACAACGAATGCGAGCCACGGTTCCAGCCATTAAAATTGGCTATTACAGCAACATATTTAGCATTTGGTGCCCAAACTGCAAAGTAAGTACCCACTACCCCATTATGCTCCACAACGTGCGAGCCTAATTTTTCATACAGCTTATAATGCTTTCCCGATTGAAACAACGCGATATCAAAATCGCTAAAACGGCTGTAGGGGATAACTGCTTTATACTCATCGCTAATAACTGTTAAAGCTGTTGATTTAGCAGCTTTTTTAACCGTAGTTTTCTCTTTAACAACTTTAGCTTTAGTGATTTTTGCAGGTTTTGCTGCCGCAGGTTCGGGTTGGGTAGTAGCTATTTTCTTTGCCATGGTGGAAGCCCTTTGGGCGTTTAGATACAACTCATTTTTTGAATGAGTTTAGTTTTATAACAATCAAATATATCATTATTGTTTGGTTGCAAACAAAATGATTTGGTTGTGGGAGATAACCTAAAAAATGTTACTCGCCATAAAAAGTTAAATAGGTATGTTGCCCCGCTTTACATCTAAGAGCTAATTCCGTTATGAGAGGGATTTTATTATTATGCTTTATCCGCTGTATTTTTTCTAAATCAGAAACGAGATCATCAATTTGTAAAAGATTAAAAGTCGTGTCGCCATACGGATCCAAGTATTTGATCAATTTATAAGTTCCTTTATCTAAATGATCAAAAATTAAATCGGATAGCTCCACCTCTATTGAAGTGATTGCTGCTCCTCTTTCATCTTCTAAAATTATCGTCCATCCCATATTATACTATTGCAAAATTTGAATAACCGAATATAAACCAAGATTCCTAAAATACATTTCTTCATCTCATTGCCGTTGGCTTCAGCCAACGGACTACTGTAAATCCGGAAATGGCTTTAGCCAAACTCCAATACTAATCATTCACCACCTCCCATCCATATCGTTTCATAAATTCATCTACCTCTTGGCCAAATGACTTTATAGCATGATGCTTTTCCTGATTTTTAATATATCCAACAACAGCATCAACTTGCGATTCGCTAACTGACACCGCAAAGTAATCATCTTGCCAGGCAAATTTGTCTTTCGTTAAACTGTTTTGGTTGATCCAATACGATGACTCGCCTTTTATCAATTGGCTGACTTTAGAAATATTCTGATCTTTACCTAAAGAAATGAGGCAATGAATATGATCCGTATATCCATTAATTACTTTTAGAAATATATCTTTTTCAAGACAGTTGTCAGCTATGTGCTTAAACAGGTAATATCTAAAATCATCTTTCAATAATGGTTCTCGATTTTTAGTCGAAAAAACTAAGTGTATCCAAATTCTGACGTGTGACATGGCGGTTGGTTTGGCTAAAGCCATTTAGATTTATACCTATCCTCCGTCCCTTAAAAGGGACGGCAATAATTATCAGCAATTTATTTATTACTTGATTATAAAACAAACCGTATATAAACAAAAAGACTTCCGAAGTTTTAAAAACTTTGGAAGCCTAATCTGTATCAGAATTAAAGCTCAGGTTATTTGCTTATCTCTATCTTCTTAAAGTTTTTGCTTGATTTAAATTCTAATATCTTATCAGCATTAACGGCGAAATCTTTAATAGCTTTTCCATCAGCCGTAATTTTTGATGGCTTAAATGGCAAGCCGGATACGCTGAAAGCATATGTTTCATATCTTGGCGTGTACAAACCTTCCATGCTTTGCTGCACCGTAAAATTGGTTTTGCTGCCGTTTACTACAAATTTTTTCTCTGAGTAAATATCCTGCTCATAAGCAAACGTTTCGCCGTAATCTTCAAAGAAGAACGAGTTTGCTTCGTAATCACTATAGTAAACATTCAACTTAACTTCTTCAATTTCCTTCTCGCCAACATATTGCATTACCGGGTATTCTGGTATTACAGAACCGGCTTTAACAAAGATTGGGATGGTATCCAACGGCGTAAGTACTTCTACTTCCTTACCACCCTCAACAACTTCTAACGACCAGAAGTTATACCATTTGCCTACCGGCAAGTAAACCTTACGGCTTTTTTGTCCGGGCTCTAAAACCGGGCATATCAATATTTTATCGCCATACGTAAACTCATCCTGGCGGAAATAGTTATCAGATTCAATTTGCTCCTGCATCACAATCGGCCTTAAAATAGGGAAACCATAACGATGATGCTCCCAGAAGGTCGAGTATAAATAAGGGATCAACTTATATCTTAACTCAATAAATTTACGGTTGATAGCAGTATATGGTTCGCCAAAGCTCCATGGCTCGCGCTCCTTGGTATCGCCGGCAGAGTGCGCACGCATAAACGGCGCGAACGTTCCTAACTGGATCCAGCGGGTAAACAGTTCGCCATCAGGCTCGCCGCTAAACCCACCAATATCAGTACCGCAAAAAGAGATCCCCGACATTGACAGGCGCTGCAATTGAATATTGCCCAATTTTAAATGCTCCCAGGTGGCCACATTATCGCCCGTCCAGACAGACGAGTAACGTTGTACGCCCGAGTAACCTGCCCTGGTAATTGTAAAAGGGCGTTTATTTTTCATGATCTTGCGCAAACCTTCGTAGGTGGCGCGTACCATTTGCATACCATAAACATTGTGCGCCTTACGGTGCGATCCGCGGTGGCCGTCATACTGGTGGCGCACA
>JACMRC010000024.1 GCA_014376655.1 Mucilaginibacter sp.
CTACACCTTTGCAAGTTGCCCGTTATAGCCGTTGTGCTGGCGTGGTTGCTTATGTCGCTGGTGGCCAACAAAGCACATGCGCAAGACAAGAACCTTAAATTAGAAGAAGCCGTACAATTAGGCCTGGCTAACAGCAAGGTTTTAAAACTATCGCAGTCAAAAATAGACCAGGCAATATCACAATACAACCAAACTAAAGATAAGGCGCTGCCTACCGGTAATGTAAGCTTTGCTTATAACCGTGCAGAAATCCCTTATAATACTTTGGCGTTTGGCAGCAGCGATATCCATTTACCTAAAAACGCAAATGCTTTTTTAGGTATAGCATCAATAAACGAAACTTTTTTTGCCGGCGGCAGATATAAATTCTCGCAGGAATCTACCCAGATATTAACCAGCATTGCCCGTTTAGATGCCGTTAAGGATAGGGACCAGATTACTTATGAAATTATAAGCGAGTACTATAATCTTTACAAGGTATTGCAAAGCAAAAAAGTAGTGGCGCAAAACCTGGAAACTATTGACGCGCAGATCCACCAATCGCAACGTTTTTTTGACCAGGGATTGGTTACCAAGAATGATGTGCTGCGTTTCCAACTGCAACGCTCAAACATTGAGCTAACCGGTATCGATTTGGAAAGCAACCGTAAGATCATTAACTATAACCTTAATATCCTTTTAGGATTGCCCGAAACTACGCAATTAACTATTGACGAGTTACCAATGGCTAAAAGAAGCATAGGCAGCTTAACAGATTATATTGATTCGGCCATGTACAACCGCCAGGAACTGCGCCAGCTTGACCTGCGTAATAAATATGCCGAAACAAATATCAAAACAATACACGCCGAAACTACACCTACTATTTCAGCATCGGCAGGCGGTTATTATGTTGATGTAAGCGGCAACCCATTACCACGCAGCGGCAACTTTATTACACCGGTTACATTAGGCGTAACAGCCGCCTGGAACTTTGGTGCATTGTGGACCAATAAAAACAAACTGGCCGAGGCCCGGATACAACGCGACGAGGTTACCATTAACAAAAGCATAACTACTGATAATGTAAAGAACGAGGTTAACCAAAACTACCAGCAATACCTTACCGCTTTAAACAAGGTAAAGCTTTTACAAACATCAATTGAGCAGGCCGGCGAGAACAACAACATCCTGACATCAAAATACAAAAGCAACATAGCATCGGCAACAGATAAGGCAGATGCAGAAACATTACTATACCAGGCCCAGATAAATTTAGAATTGGCTAAAGCCGATGCTGGACTGGCTTATTATACATTATTAAAATCAACCGGAAAACTTAACAAATAATACACGACACAAAATGGCAAAGCAAGAAACAGAAACACCAGCAAAAAAACCCAACAGAGTACTCCCTATTATATTAGGGGTTTTACTATTAGGCGGTATAATTTTTGGTGTAAAAGAATATATATACTACGGCAAGCACGTTGATACGGATGATGCGCAGGTTGATGGCGACATAAGCCCGGTTGGGGCACGCGTTGGCGGCTATGTTGACAGCATTTACTTTGAAGAAAACATACACGTTAGCAAGGACCAGATCCTGGTAAAAATTGATCCGCGCGATTACAAGGTAAAAGTGGAGCAGGCACAAGCCGCACAAGTTGGTGCAAATGCAGGCGTTAATGTTGGCCAATCGCAAATTTTCACATCGGCTTCAAACTCGGCAGTGGCTAAGGCTGGTGTAGTATCGGCACAGGCACGTTTAGATAAGGTTAAGAAAGATTACGACCGTTATGCTAACCTTGTTAAAGATGGCTCTATTACTCAACAACAATTTGACCAGGCAAAATCAGACCTTGAAGTTGCACAGGCAAACTTAAATGCTTCAAGAGATCAATATAAAGCAGCCGTACAACAAATTGGTACCACCCGCGACCAGCTAAAAGTTACCAATACCGGTGTTAGCCAGAAACAAGTTGACGTTGATTACGCCAAACTACAATTAAGCTATACTGATGTTAAAGCGCCTGCAAGCGGTATCGCATCAAAAAAGAATGTGCAGTTGGGCCAGTTGGTACAGGCAGGGCAAACCTTGTTCTCTATTGTTAACGACAACAGCTTGTTTATAACCGCTAACTTTAAAGAAACACAGTTAGAAAAGATTAAAAATGGCTTAAAGGTTAATATCGAAACTGACGCTTACCCTGACCTTAAAATTGAAGGCATAGTTTACAACTTCGCGCCTGCTACCGGTGCTAAGTTCTCCTTATTACCTCCGGATAACGCTACAGGTAATTATGTAAAAGTGGTACAACGTATCCCCGTTAAAATAAAATTAAACGCATCAAAAGATGTTTTGGATAAACTGCGCCCGGGTATGAGCGTGAACGTATCTGTTATTACTAAAGAATAAGTTAATAGTTTATGGATCATAGTTCATAGTCGATGACTGAGAACTACCATATCTATCATTATCAATAAAAATTCGGTTTATAATTTATAGCGTTTAACTGCTATAAACCATCAACCATTAACTATCAACTATAAAAAAATGGCTGAAACTGGCTTTAAAAAATGGATCATTACTATCACGGTTATCGTGGCTTCGCTTTTGGAGCTGATAGATACCACGATAGTAAACGTATCCTTACCGGTTATACAAGGTAACCTGGGCGCCACGTTAGAGGACGTTGCCTGGGTGGTTACCGGCTATGCCGTTGCAAACGTAATTATATTGCCAATGTCGGGCTGGTTAGGCAGTCGCTTTGGCCGTAAACAATATTTTATAACCTCTATCATTGTATTTACCATTGCCTCGTTTTTATGCGGTAACGCCACAAGTTTTGATGAACTGGTAATTTTCAGGGTATTGCAGGGTTTAGCGGGTGGTGGTTTAATATCAACATCGCAGGCTATATTGGTGGAGACCTGGCCGCGCGAACAGATAGGTACCGCCACGGCGCTATTTGGTTTAGGCGCGGTTGTAGGCCCAACTGTTGGCCCAACTATTGGCGGTTACATTACCGACCACGCTTCGTGGCGCTGGATATTTTATGTAAACATCCCCGTTGGTGCTTTGGCTGCATTCTGCGCTTATACCTTTATTAACGAAACACCCAAGGAGGCAAAGGGTAAACCTATAGACTGGTGGGGTATTGGGCTATTAGCAGTTGCGGTTGGTAGCTTACAAACAATATTGGAAAAAGGCGAGTCGGAAGATTGGTTTGCTACCCCTTACATACTGGTGCTTACC
>JACMRC010000247.1 GCA_014376655.1 Mucilaginibacter sp.
GCAGCCTGGGATTCGGCACGTGCCGCATCTGGTGCAGCTTTTGGTAACGGTGGTATGTATTTAGGAAAATATGTACAGGACCCGCGCCACATAGAAATACAGGTAGTAGGCGACCAATATGGTAAAGTTTGCCACCTGTCTGAACGCGATTGCTCTATACAGCGCCGTCACCAAAAGCTGGTAGAAGAAGCACCATCACCTTTTATGACAGAAAAACTGCGTAAAAGAATGGGCGAAGCAGCCATTAAAGGTGCCAAGGCAGTAAAATATGAAGGTGCCGGTACGGTAGAGTTTTTGGTTGATAAGGACCGTAATTTCTACTTTATGGAAATGAACACCCGGATCCAGGTAGAGCACCCGGTTACCGAAGAGGTGATCAACTTCGATTTGATAAAAGAACAAATTAAAGTTGCCGCGGGTATCCCAATCTCTGGTAAAAACTACGAGCCAACAATGCACGCTATTGAGTGCCGAATTAATGCTGAGGATCCGTTTAACAACTTCCGCCCGTCACCGGGTAAAATAACCAACTTCCATTCGCCGGGTGGGCATGGTGTGCGTATAGATACGCATGTATATTCAGGCTACACCATTCCGCCTAATTACGATTCAATGATAGCTAAGGTTATTTGCGTGGCTCAAACCCGTGAAGAAGCATTAAGCACCATGGAGCGCGCTTTGGGCGAGTTTATTATTGAAGGCATCAAAACAACTATTCCGTTCCACTTGAAATTATTGAAAGATCCAAACTTCCGTGCGGGTAACTTCACTACTAAGTTTATGGAAACGTTTGAATATTCTGAATAAATAAAACTGACAACCAATATTAAAACGTAATTAGCGTCAGGGCATTTACGCCCGGGTAACTAACCAAATGAGCGATAACAAATTAATAAAAGCAATACAGGATAAAGGCAAGACGTTAGAAGCTGAGATGTCATTTTTTGACCACTTAGAGGCTTTAAGATGGCACCTTATCCGATCGGCTATTGCTGTTGTCGTATTTGGTGTAGTTGCCTTTTTAAATTACGATTGGATCTTTAAAAATATCATATATGGACCCTTTGATCCCAAGTTTTGGACTTACCGGATGATGTGTAAGCTGGGTGATGGGTTTTGTATTACCAAAATGGGTGCAACGCTTATTAACACTGATGTTGCCGGCCAGTTTATGCTGCAGATCAATTCGTCGGTATTAATTGGGATAATTGTTGCTATACCTTATATTTTATGGGAGGTCTGGCGATTTATAAAGCCTGCCCTTTTAGCTAAAGAGCGTAAGGCCGCAAATGGGTTTGTTTTTTATGCAACCATCCTGTTTTTATTGGGTATCCTGTTTGGTTATTATGTTATTGCTCCCGAGTCGATAGCTTTCCTCGTAAACTACCGCGTCAGCCCTGAAATCAAAAATACCATTACTGTTAGTTCATATTTATCAATGGTAGCAACCATTACGTTGATAATAGGTATTGTATTTGAGCTGCCAATGCTGATATATATCCTGGCATCAATAGGTATACTAACGGGTACTTTTATGAAGAAAACCCGTCGCTATTCGATAGTTATTATATTGATAGTAGGTGCTGTTATATCGCCTTCGCCCGATTTTATAACCACCATAATAGCGACTTTGCCTTTGTTTTTCCTATACGAAATAGGAATAGTAGTAGCAACGAGGGTTGAAAAACGCCGTGCAAAAGCACATGAAGATATAATGAGTTCGTAACCAACTAAAATCATGATAGAAGGATTAAAAATAGCCATTGGCGCAGACCACGCCGGTTTTGAAATGAAAAACGCCCTGTTAACCATATTAGGCGAAAACGTAAAAGATTTCGGCACCTTCTCTAAAGACTCATGCGATTATACCGACTTTGCCCACCCTGTAGCATTGGGTGTTGAAAGCGGCGAGTTTGATTTTGGTATCCTGCTTTGCGGCAGCGCCAACGGCGTAGCCATAGCAGCCAACAAACACCAGGGTATTCGTGCGGCGCTTTGCTATAATGAAGCTGTAACAGAACCAGCCCGCAGCCACACTGATGCCAACGTGCTTTGCATCCCATCAAATTTTGTAACCCTGGAGCAAGCTAAAAACATAGTAGAGATATTTTTCAACACTAAGTTTGAAGGTGGCAGGCATGCAAGGCGGGTAGATAAGATTGCCTGCGCATAAATAGTATAGCTTACAATAATATTTAAATAGCGATGGTAAACCCCATCGCTATTTTTGTTTAACGCTTTGTTAGCCTCACCTAAATCCTCTCCAAAGGAGAGGACTTCGATGCAAGATTTTTCATTAACTCGATATTCAAAGCCCCTCTCCTTTGGAGAGGATTTAGGTGAGGCTGTAAAAATATCCGCTACCATATCCAACATTGCTAACAAATCTGTAATTTCCCGTCAAATTAACTGTAGTAATGAAAAAAACGATATTGACCCTATCCTTAGCCGGATTGGCCGCTGGCGTATTTGCGCAGCAAAACAAAACCGCTATGAAGTATGCGCCCATTATAAGCGCAGAGCTGGCTAACAAACACTTAAGCATCCTGGCATCGGATGAGTTTGAAGGCCGCGAAACCGGCAAACCCGGAGCCGACAAAGCCGCACATTATATTGCCGACGAATTTAAGGCCTTAGGTTTACAGCCTATTGTTAATGGCTCTTACTTTTTTGATGTTGCTGTAGTGCAAAACCTGTTTAAAATAAACTCGTTCGCGGTAAATGGTACGGCCTTAACCAGCGGAAAAGATTTTAATGCCTTTGCAGGTACAGGTACAAAAGTTATCAACGCTAAAGACATTGTGTTTGTAGGCTATGGCATTGGTGCAGATAATTATGACGATTTAAAAGGTATTGATCTAACCGGTAAAGTTGTAATGTATATCAGCACCGGTGAGCCAACCAGAGATGGTATATCAAAAATAAGCGGAACAGCTAACCCGTCAGACTGGACAGGCCTACGAAGCCGCAAACGCCAGGCTTATATTTTAAGTAAGAATCCGGGGTTAATATTGGCGGTAACTATCGCAAATGGTGCGGCCCCGACTGGCGCGAGATCAGGTGGTTTCGGTGGTGCGCAGCGCGAATTACCAATGACGCTTAAAAAAGATGGCCCGGCAGCGCCTATCACTATTACCTTACCACAAGCTACTGCAGATATGTTGCTTAAAGGAACAGGCAAAACTATTGCCGACCTGAAAGCTGCTATTGATGCAAGCGGCACGCCTGCATCGCAAACTGTTGCAACTGACATCGCTGTTGATTACGCCACACAGGAAATCCCTGTTAAAGCGGTTGATGTTTTAGGTTTCTTACCGGGCAGCGATCCTAAATTAAAAGACGAAGTTTTGGTAATATCGGGCCACTATGACCATATTGGTTTAGTGCGCGACCCTAACGCTAAAGACAAAGTAAACAATGGTGCCGATGATGATGGTTCTGGTACAACCGGTGTTTTAACCATTGCTAAAGCTTTCGCTCAGGCTAAAAAAGATGGTAAAGGCCCGCGCCGCAGTATCCTGTTTTTAGGTAATGTAGGCGAAGAAAAAGGCTTGTTGGGTTCTGAGTATTATACAGATCATCCGGTTATCCCGTTGGAAAGAACAATTGCCGATTTGAATATTGACATGATTGGTCGCGTTGGCGAAGAGTACATCGGCAAACTCGACTCTGCTAACTATGTGTATGTTATTGGTTCATCAATGTTAAGTACCGATCTGCATAAAGCAGGTGATAACGCGAATAACACTTACACCAAGCTTAAACTGGATTATAAGTATGATGATCCGGCTGATCCGAATCGTTTTTACTATCGTTCAGACCATTATAACTTTGCTAAACATAACGTGCCTATCATATTCTACTTTAACGGTGTACATGCCGACTATCACCGCCCCGGCGATGAGGTTAGCAAAATTAACTTCCCGTTATTGGCAAAACGCGCCCAACTGGTATTTTATACCGCCTGGGATTTAGCTAATGCCGATAAACGCCCGGTTGTTGACGGAAAGAATACAAGATAACATAATGTAGAGACGTCCCGAAGCTTCGGGACGTCTCCGGATAAAAACATATTAAGGGAAGAGGCGCAACACAACGCGCCTCTTTTTTGTTAATGTAAATTCATAAATTAGCCACATGACAAGCATCGCCGAAGAGTTTTTAGTTGACGCTGAGAATAAAGC
>JACMRC010000025.1 GCA_014376655.1 Mucilaginibacter sp.
CGCAAAACCAATAACAGGTATAATCCTAACACAACAATTGATCCGGCGAAGCCGAATTCCTCGCCAACGGTACAGAAAATAAAGTCGGTGCTTTGCTCGGGCACAAACGAGTATTTGGTTTGTGTACCCTTCATATATCCCTTACCCCAAAGCTTACCCGAGCCAATAGCAATTTTTGATTGGTTAACATTATAACCTTTGCCCCGAAGATCTTTGGTAATACCCAATACAATATCGATACGTACTTTTTGGTGTGGTTTTAGTACTTTGTTGTACAGAAACTGTATGCTGAAGACAAACGTTATTAATATACCTGCACCTATAAGCATGGTAAGCATTAGCTTGCGGTTTCGTTTAAATAAAAATATAACTATTGCAGCAACTACAACTATCCCACCTATCACCAGCGGTAAATTGTTAAGCTTAAGTGTCAACACAAATAAGGCTATAAACAAGCCTTCCAGTATAAGGAAGTAAGGCGACAGGCCCTCACGGTATAAAACAAAGAGTAATGAGCTAAACACAAGTGTTGAACCGGCATCAGGTTGCAGCAAGATCAACATCATTGGGAAAAAGATGATACCCGCAGCTATAGCAAACGATTTTGGTTCGCTCACTTTTACGTTTGCCCCGCTTAAATAACGGGCCAGTAACAGGCAGGTGGCAAACTTAGCAAACTCGGAGGGTTGTAGCCTGAAACCACCCGGTAAAGAGATCCAGGCCTGGTTACCGCCTACATTTCGCCCTATTACCAATACCAGTATCAGCAATAAAGTTGTCCCGGTATATATAGCAGGCGCGAGGGCAGAGAGGAAACGGCTCTCTAACAACAAAATGAAGATACCCAGTACAATAGCTATAATGACAAATATAAACTGCTTGCCGTAGTTGGTATCCAAATCTACGAAAGAAGGGTTTTTAGGATCATATACTGCCGAGTGGATACTTAGCACGCCAATAGTACAAAGCGCCAGGTAAATAAATACCGTTAGCCAGTCTACATTAAAAAAGAAGCTGCGTTGCTGGTTACTCATCGTCCTTTGGTTTAATGGCTGCCAGGTATTTAACCGGTAACTGCTTTTTATTGTTTGCCGATTTAACAGGTGCTTTTTTACGCATAGAATCGGCTTTTAGTTTTTTAATGCTGTCGGCTTTTGCTCTTTGGGCCGGGGTTGTTTTAACAACAATTTCAGGCAACAGGTTTTGATTCATGTAATAGCTCGGCTCAATGCCAGATGCGCGGCGGGTAATGCTGTCGCGCAAGTACTTCTCAACTATAAAACTGGCAATTGGCGCGGCCCAGGTGGCACCCTGGCCTGAATTTTCGACCACTACAGCTATTGCTATTTTAGGGTTGTCTCTTGGCGCGAATGCTACAAACACCGAGTTAGGTTTGCCATGCGAATTATCGGCAGTGCCCGTTTTACCACACATTATTATGCCCGGTATTTTTGCGACTACTGCTGTACCATAATCAACCACCCGCTGCATACCGTCAATAACAGGGTCGAAATATTGCGCATCTACCCCCACATAATTTTTTACGGTATATTCCTGTTTGATAATTTGTTTACCGCCAATAGATTTAATAAGGTGCGGCTTGTAGTAAAAGCCATGGTTAGCAATGGTAGCTTCAATATTAGCCAGTTGTAAAGGCGTGACTTGTAACTCGCCCTGCCCTATACCTAAAGATATAACCGTGCTTGACCGCCAGCCACCTTTATGATACAATTTATCATAAAACGATGCTTTAGGCAAATACCCAGGGCCTTCGGCAGGCAGATCAAGGTCAAGCCTGCCGCCTAAACCAAACTTTGCCACGTTGTTTCGCCAAATAGTAAAACTCGTGTCGGTTTGTTTTGGCCCGTGAAGGTTTATCAGTTTTTCAAAAACCATATCAAAAAACCCATTGCATGAAAGCGCTACCGCGCTACTTAAGTTAACCACGCCATGCCGCTCGCCATTAAAACATTTGATTCTTCGATTACCCGCCTGGTAATAGCCGGGACAATTGTAAGTAGTTTGCGGGGTTATAACCCCTTCCTGCATGGCAATTAACGCGCTAAGCGGTTTAAATGACGATCCCGGTGGGTAATTTGCCTGTATGGGCCTTATTAAAAATGGTTTGTAAGGGCTATTATATAGTTCATCATAGTTAGCCATGCGATCATTAGGGTCGTACCCCGGGCTACTTACAAATGCCAATATCTCACCGGTTGATGGCTCGATGGCTACAATACTGCCAACCTTATTTTGCATCAGCTTTTCGCCAAGCTTTTGTAATCTTGAATCTAAAGATGATGTTAACCGTTGCCCGGGAATAGCCAACGTATCATAAGCGCCATTGGCATAAGATCCTTTTGGCACACCACGCGAATCGACCATCTTATTTTCTACCCCGCGTTGGCCGCGTAAAACCTCCTCATAAGCCCTTTCAACACCGGTAATGCCCCAGTAATCGCCCCTGCGGTAATAACCTCCCGACTCGGCAATACCTTTTTCTGACACTTCGCCAATATACCCCAAAAAATGGGCGGCAGATGAATCCGGATAAGTACGGATAGGGTGGGGCTGTACAGTAAATCCCGGGAACTCTGATAATCGCTCCTGTAGTGATGCTGTTAATTGCGGCGATAGTTGTTTCTCGAAAGATGAAGATAAATTTGGTGAGTATTTTATCGCCTTTGCCAAACGTTTGTCAAACTCGGGTTCATCAATGCCTATCAGTTTGCAAAACTCAAGCGTATCGAAAGATTTAACTTCTTTTGGGATTACTGTGATATCATATACCAGGTCATTGCTTACCAGCACTTTGCCGTTGCGGTCTAATATTGGCCCGCGGGCAGGGTATTGTATAACCTGGCGAATAGCATTTTTTTTGGCAGATAAAGTGTACCTGTCATCAACTATTTGGATATAAAATAAGCGTGCAAGAAGTATTAGAATTATAGTAATGAATATGCCCCCAATTACATATCGCCGCTCAAAAAATTGATTCATTTACGTTCTTTACTTTTAAAGAATAACAACCCCGAAACCAGGATCAAAAATACAG
>JACMRC010000248.1 GCA_014376655.1 Mucilaginibacter sp.
AGAGCCGGTATAACCAACCAATGGCCTAAAGGTAACTCATGCACCTCGGCATTGTTTAGTTTTTGTATGAATGGCAGCGCCGCGCTTTTGGGGAACAACCCATCATGTTGCCCAAATATCAGCTTACAAGGTATTTTATGCTGATTGATGAGTGTGGCTATCTTCTCGGTATCGGGCTTTAACAGCCTGATAAGGTTTAGCGTATAATAAACATCCAGCCGTTTTTTGGGGGTGTCCATTTCGCTGTAACCAATTTGGTAAAGGCTGGCATCAATAAAGCGAACTTTTTTAAGGGCGTTAAGCATAGTTGTTGCCAGCCAGGTGCTTTTGGTTATCCGCTTAAAAAACAAGCGGCCAAACGGGTTGTGCATTAAAAAATGAAAACCTTTGTAAACCGATAACCCATCAGGAGCCATTAAAATAATTTCGTCAATCAAGTCGGGATACTCTTCAACCAATATCAGCGCCAGGTTGGCACCAATGGAATAGCCCATTACAGAAAAACGTTGTTTGCCATGTAATTTAAACCACTCCGCTACATAAGCCTTCACCATGGCTTTGGGCATGCCGGTAATTATCTGCTGCTCGGTCCAGCCGTCTATCTGGCTTTCGTCATGAAAGAAATGATCGAAACCATAAATGTGGTAATCCTTCAAAATGGATTTTTCCAGTACATGGAACTGCTTCCCCGTCATGCCATAGCCGTGGAAGGCAAGCATTGGTTTTTGCCCTTTACCATATTCATGAAAGTGTACTTTGCCTAAGCCGGCCAGGTGTAAAAAGCCCATTAAGGCAATTATAAGGATAAAGTAGAAATTTAGCTAAAGTTTTCGGGTGCTGTTACTCATTCAGCAGATACTTTGCAACCCCCTCGGCGGGTGCCCACTTATCTTTAGGCTCATAATAATGATATAACAGGGCCGAGATCTTACGGATAAGCTGCTCGGCTTCGTTGTTAGCTGTCCAGCTTTGGTCTTTGTTGTTTTTGGTGGTAATACTAAAAACGTAATCGCCGTGCGGGGCGTTTACCAATACGGTTTCAGACCGCGCAGCGTCAACCATGCCTTGTTTAGATATAGCGTGTACATACGGCGGGATCTGCGATAATGCGCGTTCGTCCCAAAATATCCGGCCTAGTATGCGGTACATGCGTTCGCTTGCACCGGGACTAACAGCCTTGCCATTACGGATCATGGTGAACAGTTTACACATTTCGTAAGGCGTAGTAACGCCCCAGCCATAACGCTTTTGCATATCAGTGCGGCCGGGGGTACGGCTGTTTACGCGATAGGATTTAAAGCCATTCTGATCTAACCAGTTATTAATATACGCGCCGCCGCCAACTAACTTTTGCAGCCACAAACTGGCGGTATTATCGCTCATGGTTATCATTAGCATGGCAACCTTGCTTAACTCGATAGTATCCTTATTCTTAAATGATCCTAAAATATCATTGCCTGCATATAAAAGCGAATCGCGATAGCCAAGCTTTTGGTTATATTTCAATTCGCCTTTCTCAACCTTATCCATTACGCCGCATAGTATGCTTACCTTAACCATGCTTGCCGTAGGGAACAAGGTATCGGCATTAATAGCGGCAGTTTTGCCGGTTTTTAGGTTTTGCACGTATACACCAATATCGCCATTAAAGCCTTTAACAATGTCTTGTAATTGGGCGGTAAGCTTTTTATCGGTCTGTGCGAACCCTACTGAGGTGATGCACAACAAGACTAAGATTAATTTATAGCGCATAGGTATTAGTTTAGTTAAATATAACAAGATAAATTATCATTAATGAAATGATACGTGTCGCCTGTTCACTTTGTTCATAATTTTAATCGGGTAAATAAATAAAATCATATCCCTAACTTTAGTTTAAGTAAAACAGTCATGAACGTAAATACCCAATTAAAAGCCGTTGCCAACAATATCAAAGAAAGGCGCACCCGCCTTCATTTATCGCAAACCTATATGGCCCAAACGCTGAAAATAACACAGAATGCCTACAGTAAAATGGAAACTGCGAAGACAAAACTGTCGGTAGAGCGTTTGTATGAAATTGCCGATATATTGAACATACAGCCAAAACAGCTAATTACATCCAACGTTATTACTATGCATCCGCATAGCGGGGGTTGAATGGGTTGTTATAAACTGGCTTTCTCACTTTCCTGGATAGATTTATCAAGCCAGTAGGGGCCGTTTGTTGCACCGCCAACATAATGAAAAAGCACCTTGCCTGCTTTGTCAATAACCACATTGGTAGGGTACAGGTTTATTTTAAACTGATTGGCAAATACCTGGCCGCTACCTGCCAGGCGGTAATTAAGCGGGTGGTCTTTCACAAAATCTTTAATGTTATAATCCTCATCAAGCGCTATCGCGATAAATAGAACATTTGGGTTGTCTTTATATTTTAGTGCCAGTTTATTCAGGTCAGGTATTTCGGCGCGGCATGGGGGGCAGCCAATAAACCAAAAGTTAAGTACTACCGTTTTGCCGGCCCACTCTTTCTTGTCAACCTTGTTACCATAAATATCACGAACTTTAAATGGTTCCACAATCCCGCCTGTGGTGAAAAATTTACTTTCCGCAGGTTTGTCCATGCGGCTCAGGCGTTCGGCCTTTTGTTGGTCGGTTAATTTAAGCAGGATAAATTCGGGATTGGCTTGCCCGGGATTAGCTACTTTCATCCAATAGTTGCCGGTGCGGGCCAATAATTGCCAGGCTGCCATGCTTAATTGCACACCGGCCGAATCTCTGACCACCGATTGCTCATTTAGCGTCGCCCTGCCCGCAGATGGGGTTTGCGCATAACTGCAAATGCTTGCTAATAATAGTAGGATGGCGAGTGTTGATTTTTTCATGTGATACTTGTTAGATGCCACAATTTACAACATAGCGGCTAATTGCGCAACATTTTTTAAATATCAGACAGTGCATGATGGTTATCTAACCAAAAAGCAACAGATTTGAGATAACCAATTATATACCTACTTTACATCCTGTATGAGTTTAAAAAAAAGCACCCTATTGTTGGCGGTTTTGGCCTTGTTGCTGGTAAATAAAATCGCGTTAGCGCAAACCCGGAAATACGATATAGCAGCCTTTTTATACCCGGCTTATGTTAATGACGACCCGCGCCTGCGCCCGTTTTGGCCAAAAGGTATTGGCGAGTGGGAAACTGTTACCAACGTACAGGATAGGTTCCCCGGCTTTTACTGGAACCGCAAACCAACCTGGGGCACTATTAATGAAGCCGACCCATCTATAATGGCGATGGAGATAAACGAGGCTACCAAATACGGAGTAAATGTGTTTATTTTTGATTGGTATTGGTATGATGGCCGCCCGTTTATGGAGACTACCCTAAACAACGGTTTCCTGAAAGCTGACAACAAAGACAAGATGAAGTTTTACCTGATGTGGGCCAACCACGACGTGGTAAACACCTGGGATACCCGCATAAATAAGTTTAACGAGAACAATGTGATATGGCAGGGCCAGGTAAGCCGCGACGAGTTTGAGAAAATTGCCAAACGCACCATCGAAAAATATTTTAAGCAACCTAACTATTATAAGATAGACGGCAAGCCTGTTTATATGATCTATGATATCCCGCAATTTATAACGGGTTTGGGTGGTATTGAGAAAGCCGCCGCCGCGCTAAAATGGTTTAAGGAAGAAACTAAAAAGGCGGGCTTCCCTGGGTTAGAGTTGCAATTAACCATGTGGGGCATCAACCTTAACTATAGCGGTTTTGATGGCACTAAGACCGAAAAACCACAAAACGCATTTGTAAAGCAGCTGGGCTTTACCAGCTCTACCCATTACCAGTTTGCGCATTTTGTAAATGTTAATGACGATTATAACAACATCCTAACCAACGTAAAAAAGGAGTGGGATC
>JACMRC010000249.1 GCA_014376655.1 Mucilaginibacter sp.
TTGACAAAAACACATTTTAGTTATTACAAAACAGCGATATTTTCATCGGTAATCATAGCCGGATTATCAGCCCAGGCATTATTAGGTCCATATTTATATCTCGGTTATCCTAAATTGGATGGATTATCCGGATCAATATTTTTTGGGGTAGCGGTTGTAGCTGTTATTTCCGGCTTATTAGGTAGTGCAATGTCAAAAGTAATTTTGATAATATTTGAGTGGAAAGCCAGCTTTAAGTTCTCTTACCATCATGTATTATATGTGGTAGTTTGTTCATTGGCGTTGGTTTTCCTGGCTTATTTTGTTAACGTAGAGGTATTAGGTTCAGGGAAAGACATTATGCAAAAAACCTTATTCACGGCTGATAAATATGTTAATTGGTATACACCTATATTAAGAATAGTAGGCCCCTTACTTTCATTTACAACGGGAGCGGCGGGGGGCATTTTTGCGCCGGCATTAGGTGCCGGTGCGAGTGTAGGGTCTTTAGTTGCGGGATGGTTTAAAGTTTCAGATATTGATACCAATATGTTAATTTTATCGGGCATGGTTGGCTTTTTAACAGGTGTAACCAGGTCGCCTTTTACATCTGTTATATTGGTGCTTGAAATGACTAATCGCCATAATGTGATATTTCATTTGATCCTTGCGGGAATGATTGCAAGTTTGGTTGCAATTATTATTGACAAACATTCTTTATACGATCATCTTAAATTGCAATATATTAAAGAGTTAAATACGCTTGAACAAACAGAAATGACAGAGCAGGTAGATCAATCTACAAATAAACCCGGTTGACATAATATATGCCAGATAGCAGATATTTAGCAATTAAAAAGCATTATGCTGTTTTTAAGCAGCTGCTGTTATTGACAGCTATTACACTACCTGTTGCTGTGGTTGTTGGCAGTATGGTTGCTTTGTTTTTATGGCTGCTAACCTGGGCCATAAATTTCCGCTTTGCTCATCCCTGGCTTTTATACCTGCTGCCTGTAGCAGGTGTAGTTATTTATTTTACATATAAGTTTTACGGTAGTAGCTCTGAAAAAGGAAATAACCTGGTAATTGACGAGATACATCAACCCGGTGGTGGTGTGCCTAAACGTATGACACCTTTGGTGTTGGCGGCAACGGTAGTTACCCACCTGTTTGGGGGCTCGGCCGGGCGCGAGGGTACAGCTGTGCAAATGGGAGGTAGTATAGCGCAGGTGGTCACCAATTGGTTTAAGCTTAATGCTGCCGATAACGCGGTAATATTAACTGCCGGCGTAGCCGCGGGTTTTGGGGCAGTGTTTGGCACGCCATTAACAGGCGCCATATTCGCTATGGAAGTGCTAACCCTTGGCCGCGTGAAATATAACGCCTGGTTACCTTGTTTGGTAGCAAGCATAGTTGCCGATATTACGGTGTCGGCATGGGGTATCCATCATACCGCTTATCATATCGATATTATCTCCAATATACCGCACCTATATGGTAATCACTTTCCGTTCCAGGCGCTGTTATTAGTTAAAGTTATAATTGCCTCAATTGCTTTTGGTTTGGCAAGCTGGCTGTTTGCCACATCTGTACATGGTGTAAAAGATCTGTTTAATAAATTTATCTTTCCAAAATGGGCCATCCCGGTTTTAGGTGGAATGATCATCATAGCGCTAACTTTCGCTATTGGTAAGCCCGATTATTTAAGCTTAGGGATTGATGCCGAACATGCCGGCGCGGTAACTATTCCATCTGCTTTTAATGCCGGTGGTGCCGATACCTGGAGCTGGCTTTGGAAAACTATTTATACGGTTGTTACCCTTGGTACCGGCTTTAAAGGTGGTGAAGTAACCCCTCTATTTTATATTGGCGCTACTTTAGGCAACACCCTATCGGTTTTAATGGGTGCACCTGTAAGTTTATTTGCAGCACTTGGTTTTATAGCAGTTTTTGCGGGAGCAACCAATACACCACTGGCTTGCACCGTAATGGGCGCAGAACTATTTGGCAGCGAATATGTTCTGTTTTTCGCGGTGGCGTGTTTTGTGGCTTACCTTTTTAGCGGGCATAGCGGCATTTATACCTCGCAGCAAAAAAACACGCCCGAATTTTTTGAAAAAAGATATATTCACCAAAAATTGAGGAAATATATATAGCTACATGGGTTCATCAAAACAAATTATCACTAACATGTTCGCGGCCGGCGGTATCACTATAAATGGTACCAACCCATGGGATATGCAGGTGCATAATGAAAAACTGTATGATCGTATTTTAAGCGGCGGCTCCATAGGTTTTGGCGAGTCGTACATGGACGGTTGGTGGGACTGCGAAAACCTTGACAACCTGTTCTTCAGGATCCAATATCATCGCGTCGATAAAATGATCCCACAGGATCTGAATACGCTGTTCTATTTCCTGAAATCAAAATTTAGCAACAGGCAAACAAAGCTTCGCGCTAAAGAAGTAGCCTATAAACATTACGATATAGGCAACGATCTGTATGAGAAAATGCTGGATAAGCGGATGCAATACTCGTGCGGTTATTGGGAAACTGCAAAAACATTGGATGAGGCCCAGGAAGCAAAGCTCGACCTGATCTGCCGCAAACTGAAACTTGAAAAAGGCATGCGCCTGTTAGAGATAGGTTGCGGCTGGGGCGGCTTTGCCAAATATGCTGCCGAGAAATACGGGGTGTCGGTTGTAGGGATCACCATATCAGAACAGCAGGCCATTATTGCCCGCGAAGTTAACGAGGGGTTGCCTGTCGAGATAAGGATGCAGGATTACCGGGATGTGAACGAACAGTTTGACCGTATTGTATCCATAGCCATGTTAGAGGCAGTAGGCTATCGCAACTTCCGCGAATACATGGAAGTGGCCGCTAAAAATTTAACCGATGATGGTATCTTCTTTATCCATACCATAGGAGGCAACTATCCCACCAAAATAACCGACCCCTGGATCGACAAATATATTTTTCCTAACGGGATGTTGCCATCGGTAAGCCAGTTAGCCACTGCCTGGAAAGGGTTGTTTATTATGGAGGACCTGCACAACTTCGGCCCGTATTATGATCCTACCCTAATGGCCTGGCGCAAAAAATTCGAGGATAACTGGGATAGCATTAAAAAAGATTACGACGAAACATTTTACCGCATGTGGCGCTATTATTTAAGCTGTAGCGCGGCATCGTTCCGCTCACGCAAAAACCATTTATGGCACATAGTGCTAACCAAGCCCAAACATTTGGGGGTTTATCAGTCGGTAAGATAGCCACAATCGTTACCGTAATTGCTTTTTTACACAATACTTATATTTGTTTAGCGCAATTATAAATTTGAAGCGTAATTTTACCAATCGTGATATTGATCATTTATCACAGATAAACCTGGTGCTATCTTTACAAAAATTATTAAA
>JACMRC010000250.1 GCA_014376655.1 Mucilaginibacter sp.
AATAACATAGGCCTAAATCACCAAATGGGTGATTCTCGCATATCCGCGGGGAGCGTGTTTCCATAATATTACAATTTGGTAATAATAACAGTCAAACTGATCTCGCTAATGAACTATACGCTAATCATTAAATCCCCAACATGAAGGGCCTTGTAATCTATTAATGGATACAAAGCAGTATGCCCCAGAGCGGACCAAATTTATATTTATTTCTTAATTAATATTAATATGAAACAAAGTTTACTCATAATATTCTTGCTGTTTGCATTAGGCACAACCAATGTATCGGCACAAAACAAAACCGTTAAAGGAACGGTGATAGGTGCCGATGACGGACAATCAATACCCGGCGTTTCTGTAACAATACAAGGTACAGGCGTTGGTACGCAAACAGACGTGCAAGGCGGTTATTCTATTAAGGTACCCGCAGGCGCTCAGTCATTAACATTTAGTTATGTAGGCTACGCCAGCCAAACGGTAGTGGTTGGTTCGCAATCTGTAATTAACATAAAACTTGTACAGGATAGCAAAGCATTAAACGAAGTGGTAGTAACCGCCCTTGGTATTGAAAGGGACAAACGCTCTTTAAACTACTCTGTGCAGGAAATTAAAGGCAGCCAGCTTTCAAACCGTGGCGAGCCTAACCTTTTAAACCTATTGCAGGGTAAGGTTGCCGGTGTACAAATTACCGGTGCCAGCGGTAGCGCGGGTGCATCAACTAATATAAACATACGTGGTATACACTCTTTTACAGGGGGTAACCAACCTTTATTTGTTGTTGATGGTGTACCTATAAGTAATGATGTCGATCGTACAAACGGGGGCTCGTTAGGTACTAATGGCGATAACCAGCCATCAAACAGGGCATTGGATATTAACCCGGATAACATCGAATCTGTAAACGTACTTAAAGGAGCTGCAGCTGCAGCGCTTTATGGTTCAAGAGCATCAAACGGTGTTATTGTGGTAACCACCAAAAAAGGCGGTAATGCCAACAAAAAAGCCGAAGTAACTTTTTCATCAACCTACGAAACACAAAAAGTTTACGGGATACCGGAGCTTCAGACAGATTATGGCCAGGGTACTTTAGGTGCTTACGTATCAACCTCGGGCAATTCATGGGGGCCTAAATTTGGTTCAACACCGTCTACTTTAAACGGGTTGATTACAGCAGCCGGTGCTACTGTGCCTTATCAGCTATATGCCAATAACATTAAGGACTTTTTTAAAACCGGTAGCCTTTTAGCTAATACTGTTAATATCTCAAACGGCGACAAGGATAAAAACTTTTCTGTCTCTATAGCAAACACAAGGCAAAGTGGTATTTTACCTAATACTGATTTAAACCGTACAAACGTGCAGTTTAATATGAACACGGTTTTGGCAAATAAGCTAAGAGCGGGCGCGTCTATTGCTTACAGTAATACCGCTAACAAAGGCGTTTTAGGTGGTAACGGAAGCAGCACCATTGGTTCGTTATTTGTACCGCGAAGCTATGACCTGCAAGGCTTGCCTTACAAAGATGCCAATGGTAAAAACGTGTTTTTTGCTCCGGGAGTAGATAACCCATACTTTGATGCTTACGAGAACCCACTAAAAAGTAATGTAGACCGCTTAATAGGTAATATAAACGTAAACTATGATGTTTTACCATGGCTAAATATTAGCTATCGTATAGGTATGGATACTTACTTTGATCGAAGGAAACAAATATTTGCTATTTCATCGGCACGTGTACCTGCCGGGCAGGTTTTAGAAGACAACTTTTACAGAAGTGAGGTAAACAGCGATCTGATTGTTAGAGCAAGCAAGAAAAATTTATTCCTTGATAACCTTAACGCCTCGGTTTTAGTAGGGCAGAACATTAATCAGCGTAAATTCCAGAACACTACTTTACAAGGCGACAATTTAACTATACCCGGTTTTTATAACGCAAGCAACGCAACTGTTTTCACCAACGGATCTGGAGAGACTAATAACACACGAAGATTATTAGGTGTTTATGGCCAGCTATCTGTTGACTACAACAGCTATCTGTTTTTAGAGTTAACCGGCCGCCAGGATCAATCATCAACACTACCTGTTGGTAACAACACTTATTTTTACCCGGCAGCCAGCTTAGGCTTTGTATTTACCGACGCGTTTAAAATTAACTCCTCTATTTTATCTTACGGAAAGTTAAGGGCAAGTATAGCCAAAGTAGGTAAAGATGCCGACCCATATTTATTAAATTCGGTATATGTTACTGCCGGTTACGGTAATAACGTTGCGTTAGTCACCTTCCCGCTAAATGGTGTTTCAGGCTTTACAACCAGCTCTCGTATTGGTAGCAATACCCTTACACCAGAGTTTACTACGTCATACGAGTTTGGCACAAATCTGGGTTTGTTCCACAATGCGTTAACAATAGATTTCACCTACTTTAACTCAAAAAGTAAAAACCAGATCATTGACGTTGCTATACCAACATCAACAGGGTATAACACTTTTACAACCAACGTAGGCCAGTTAAACAACAGCGGTTTCGAAGCATTGATCTCGGGTACGCCGGTTCAAAACCGCAACTTTAAATGGGATGTTAGCTTAAATTACACCCGTACCCGCAATAAGGTTATTGCAATTGCGCCGGGTATAACCAGCTTCCCGATACCGGGCAGCAAATTTACCGGTACCATACCATCAATTAACCTAAACGAGCCTTATGGTATAATATTAGGTAATAAAAACCCAACCAGCCCTGATGGCCAGTTTATCATCAACCCTGCAACAGGTACATTTGCACCCGCTTTGGCAGGTCAAAAAATTGCTAACCCAAACCCCGATTATTTAGCCGGTATTACCAATACATTTAATTATAAGGGGTTGGTTTTATCGTTCTTGTTTGATACACAGCAAGGCGGCGATATCGTATCATTCTCGGCAGCAACTTATCGTGGCCGTGGTTTATTAAAGATGGAAGCGATTGACCGCGAGCAACCGCGCATTTTACCGGGTGTTATACAACAAGCCGACGGAACCTTTAAACCTAACAATATCCAGATAGCAGCGCAAACCTACTGGCAGTCCTTTGGTACCCAAACAGATGTTAGCGTTTTTGATGCCACAACTTACCGTTTAAGAGAGCTTTCATTAGGCTATACCATACCTAAAAGCATGTTGGGCAGGTTGCCGTTTGGTAATATTACTTTCTCATTAATTGGGCGCAACTTGTTTTACAAAGCACCTAACAGCCCTATTGATCCGGAAGTTAATACAGCAGGAGCAAGCAACATTAGGGGATTGGAATTGCAAAGCGCCCCAAACAGCAGGAGTTATGGATTTAATTTGAGGTTTACGCTTTAAAAATTAAGGATTTAAGATTATGAAAAATAAAATAATAACAATAAGTATGATGGCCGCAATTGTCTTGATAGCTCCTTCATGTAAGAAATATTTAGATGTTAACAGTACGCCTAACAACCCATTAGTGGTACCCCCCGCAACGCAGCTACCTAATACAGAAGTTGCCTTAGCCTGGACAAACTCTAACGAATTAGACAGGGCAGCAGATGTAATAGTGCAACACAATGCCGGTTTAGCTAATAACCCGGCAGCTTATGACATTTATAATGTACGCGGCACAATGGATAATGATTGGGACTTTGAGGTTTACAATGGTGCTGTTAGCGCATGTGTTAACCTGATCAAACAAACCCAGGAAACCAGCCCGGCTTATGCAGGAATAGCCAAAATAGAGCTGGCTTACGCCATATCAGTAGCTACTGATCTTTGGGGCGATGTGCCTTACTCGCAAGCTGGCCAGGGCCTTACCTTCGCTCAGCCAAGGTTTGATAAACAGGAAGACATATACCAGGGAAATGCCACATTAGGTATAACCAGCTTGTTTGACCTCGTAAAAAGCGGTATAGCTGACCTTGCAAAAACAAGCGCATTGGTACCGGGTACTGATGATTTGGTTTATAAAGGCGACCTGGCTAAATGGGCGCGTGCAGGTAACACTTTGTTGCTAAAGTTTGCTATGCAAATATCAAACATAAACCCAACACTTAGCAAACAGGTTATAAGTGATGTTATTACAGGTAACAACTACATTAATGCCACTACGCAGGATTTTGAAGTTCCGTTTGGTGCAAACGTAGGTAATCAAAATGCTTTGTATGCTTACAATAATATAAACAGACCTAACGATCAGATGTTAAGCACCCGTTTCTTAACGCTGATGAATAACCTTGCTGATCCGCGTTTAGGTAAATTTTATACCAGCCCAACGGGTGTGTTTACCTCGTACGACAATGGTGCTACTATAACCGCACCCGCTGCGGCTTCACGCTCAAAGTATAACACCTACATAACCGGCGCAAGCGGCGAGGCCCCTATACGTTTAGTAACAAACTATCAGCGTGCGTTTATCCTGGCTGAAGCTGCCTTGGTATTAGGCACAGCGGGTGATGCGCAGGCATTGTACACTGAAGGTATTACACAATCAATGTTAAAAACCGGCATAACGCAAGCGGCTGTTACAGCTTACTTATTGGCAAACCCAACTGTAGCCATCTTAACAGGATCAACAGAAGCTAAACGTCAGCAAATCATCACCCAAAAATATATATCATTTGTGGGTAACGGTATTGAGGCTTATAACGATTATAGGAGAACCGGCTACCCGGTCCTGGCCTTAGCGCTAAACGCGCAAGGCGACGATCCAAACACCATTCCTAAAAGATTTGCTTATACAAATAATGAAATACAACGGAACCCAAATACACCAACACCACAGCCTTTAACTAACGTTAAAGTTTGGTGGGGTAAATAACCAGGTTAATTTTTAAAAAAGGAAAAACATGAAGAATAACATAAAATATCTATTGATGAGCATAGTGGCAATAGCGCTAATGCAATCATGCAAAAAGTCCGGCTTTAATGGGTTAACCGATAATAGGCCGGCGGTGCCTGTAACGGTAGCCAACGCCCAGGATTATCGTCCTGACCCAACCGTGTTTGCGTCAAGGGCAACGGGTGCAATTACTATTACGCTGTCTATACCGGCCAGTACAGGGCGTACCATAAAGGAGATAACCCGTGTGTCTGCCAATACAACCCAAACACAAGTACAAGGCACAACAGGCCTTTATAATACTGCGGTAATAGCGGGCACAGGTACAACGGTTACGTTCAATACTACGTTTACCGAGTACATTGCAAAAGCCGCTGGTGTTATACCCGCAGCTAATAGTACCGAGTTGGCAAAGCGTTTTTACTTTTTAATTACGTTAGATAATGGCGATACCATTATCCCGGAGCCGGTAAGAGTTGTGGTAATTCCATAATTAATACACGGTAACTTAAAACTAAAGCCCGTCCTGACAACTGTCGGGACGGGCTTTGTTATTTTATATCAAAAGAATGTATGGTGATATCGGCACATTTTGCCGGATGCCTAAGCTTTACTTTTGTAATACCAATTTTGTTAATAATTGGAAAGTTAAAGTTAATTAAATAAAAGTCAGTCACGCGAGGTGGTTGACTTTTTCCTTTTTAGGCCCTTTGATAATACTTCATGAATATATCCGTCATTAATTGGGTAAAATTCCAAAAAAACTCTGCTGTATAAAAAGTAATTTTATCCTCAATAATTACCTTTTACATAACCAAATGAAAGTACTTGTTTGCACCGAGCCGGGTAACCTATCTTATACAACCAAAGACATACCACAATTGCAGCCGGGCCATACCCTGCTTAAAATTAAACGTATAGGCATTTGCGGTACCGATTTGCATGCATTTGGTGGTTCGCAGCCGTACTTTACCTACCCACGGGTGTTAGGGCATGAGTTAGCTGCCGAAGTGGTAAATAGCGAAGGCAAGAGCGATTTTAAAACGGGTGATTTGGTAACGGTAATCCCGTATATAAACTGTGGCAAGTGTTTGGCTTGCCGTTCCGGTAAAACAAATTGCTGCAGTAGTATACAGGTATTAGGTGTACATACCGATGGCGGCATGGCAGAATATATACAAGTACCCACACGCTTGCTGCTGCACTCGCAAGGCTTAAGCTTAGACGAATTAGCGCTTGTTGAGCCGCTGGCTATTGGCGCACATGGCGTACGCCGTGCGGCTATTAAAAAAGATGAATATGTATTAGTCATTGGCGCCGGCCCAATTGGACTTGGAGCCATGGAGTTTGCACGCATTGCCGGTGGCAAAGTGATAGCGTTAGATATCAACCCTCAGCGTTTAGCTTTTTGTAAAGATAAATTGAAAGTAGCGCATACAATTAATGCCTTAACCGACGATGTGACTACTCAGTTACAGGAAATTACCGGTGGCGACATGCCGGGCGTTGTTATTGACGCTACCGGAAGTCTCAAAGCTATAAACAATGCTTTTCAATATATGGCGCATGGTGCGCGCTTCGTTTTAATCGGCTTGCAAAAAGGCGAGATCAGCTTTAGCCACCCCGAGTTTCATAAGCGCGAGGCTACCCTAATGAGCAGCCGTAACGCCACGCGCGAAGATTTTGACCTGGTAGTGTCTTCCATGAAAAATAAGCTGGTAGCTCCCGGCAATTACATCACCCACCGTGTAAACTTTGATGATGCTGCAAGCCAATTTAAAAGCTGGCTTGACCCTGCAAATGGCGTTATTAAATGTATGGTAAGTATTAACTAACCTTTAGGGTTGGTTTGCCCTTTCCTGTTGTAATTAAACCGTACAAGCTGTTTTGGATATAATCGGTCCACGCGCCCGAGCAGCCGCCATAACATTCAAACGCAGGCACTAAACCATGTTGAGTGAAGGTCACTTGTGTTTTTCCATCCTTCTTAATGATATCGAAAACGATCTTTGTCCCTGTCCATTCTGTTTGATCTTTAACAAAAGTTAGTTTGCTGTCTGTGATCAGCCAAACCACTTTCTTGCCCGGAATAACTTCTATTAACTTTTGTTTAGAATAATGCACATCCCCAAAACGGACTGAAAACTCATCATTTAGCTTTTCTGTACCGCCTTCAAGGTTCTCAGTCCACCAGCCGGTAACGTTGTTTATCGCGTCGAAGGCCTCGTTTGGTGTTTGGTCCACCAAAATTGTGGTGGTAAAATCTTTAGTAGTCATTGTTTAAGTTTTATGGGTCTGTTATTCTGCCGGATTAGGTGTGCCTTTACCGGTAGTGATTAGGTTACGTAGACTATTTTGGATATAATCTGTCCAGGCATCAAAACAGATCTCATAACACTCGTACGCCGGAACTAAGCCTTCATGTGTAAAATGCATTTGTGTTTGATTATCCTTTTTAGAGATCTCGAAAATGATTTTTGTACCCTTCCATTCATTTTGATCTTTAATAAAATTAAAAT
>JACMRC010000026.1 GCA_014376655.1 Mucilaginibacter sp.
AAGTGCCGGTTACCGGCAGCGATTTCGCTTTTGGTGCCGGATAGCCCAGGCTTAAAATGTATTGTACAATAGCTTTAGCATCAGCATCAGCCAAGGTCGGGTGAGCAGGCATCTGGGCATCGCCCCACACACCCTGCCCGCCAGATATGATCTTTTTAACCAAGCGATCAGGAGCCCCCGGGTCGCCTTTATATTTGATACCCACCTGGGTAAACGCCGGACCTAAAACCTTTTCGGTTACCGAGTGGCAAGATTTACAATCGCTTTTGGCAATTAAAGCCATGGCACCTGCGTATTGCGCGCCTGCATCAGTAGCACCCTGCTTAGAGGCGATAGCCGTCATGTTATAGCCCTCTGATAAATAGTTTGCGCTGATAGACACACGCGATGGTAAAATGCGCTTGTTAGCTAAACTGCCATCCTCTTTATCAACGACGCTTACATTGTACGCAATACTTTTACCCGGGAAGAAGAAACTGGCGTTACCCTTGGTTACATTAAACTTAATTACCGGTGGCTCATTACCTACCTTAACCTCAACAGATTTGCTGTTTTTAGCGCCTTTGCTATCTGTAACAGTTAACAACGCTTTGTAAACACCAGGTGTAGTAAATGTTAAAGTAGGGTCTGCTTGCGCGATGGTTTTAAACGGCGCGCCGTTTTTAGTAATCGCCCATTTATAAGTTAGCTTATCGCCCTCATCAGAATCACTTGTGCCGTCTGATAACAAATTAACCGTTAACGGAACTGCTCCAGCTACTTTACTTGCAGTTGCCTGTACCTGCGGCTTGCGGTTGCCGCCATTATATTCTATGCGGATCAGCTCAGCTTCGGGATTATCTTTAAAATAACCATTACCATACTCTAATACATATAAGTCCCCGTTAGGGCCAAATTTCATATCAATTGGTCCGCGCATTTTTTGGGTAGGTAAGAAGCGTTCCATGCCCACATAATTGCCATTATCATCTATAGTAACCACGTTTATCCAGCCGCGCACCCAATCGGTAATGAACCATTTGCCTTCGTAATACGATGGGAACAAACGCGGCGCATTGCTAAAATCAGACGCATGGAATATCGGCCCGCCAACGGCGCTGTTACCTCCCGCTTCAACCAACGGAAACTTAGTGCTTTGTTGTTTTGAATACCAGATAAATGCAGGCGTAGTTGTCGGCAAATCTTTAAGGCCGGTATTATTTGGCGAAGTATTTACAGGATGTTCGGGGTCAAACAATGGCCCCGACTCTTTAGTCGCAAAATTATAATGATGATACGGGAAACTATTACCAACAAAGTAAGGCCAGCCGTAGTTGCCCGCTTTTTTTGCCTGGTTAAACTCGTCGTATGATTGCGGGCCGCGATGCTCAAAATCATCCTGGCTGCCATCCGGGCCAACCTCGCCCCAGTATAGCCAGCCGGTTTTACTGTCAACAGTTAAGCGCCATGGATTACGGTTACCCATGGTATATATCTCAGGGCGTGTTAATGCAGTACCCGGTTTAAATAAATTTCCTTTCGGGATGGTATAAGTGCCATTCGCCTCGGGGTGGATGCGCAAGATCTTTCCGCGTAGATCATTCGTATTTGATGAACCTTTTTGCGAATCCTGGGTAAACATGCCCGGGCGTTCATCAAGCGGTGAAAAACCATCAGATGCACGCGAGAAGGTATTATCGCCGGTGCTTAAATAAAGGTTCTTGTCTTTATCGAAAACCATACCACCACCAACGTGGCAGCACTCAAAACGCTGTACAGCTACATCAAGCACTTTCTTTTTTGAGGCCTCATTTAACTGGCCTTTGCCATCCCAGGTATATCTTTCTAAACGGTTTACAGATTCATTACCTGCCGGGGCGTAGTAAACGTAGATCAAATGGTTCTTATAAAAATCCGGATCAAGGATAACGCCCTGGAAACCGTCTTCAGCCTCGCTAACCTCGCCTGTTTGACTTACATATTTGGTGCTTACTGCAAACTCGTGGATTACCGAAATCTTTTGTGTAGCCGGGTCATATAGCTTCAACTTTCCTTTGCGTTCGGCATATAAAACCTTGCCATCCTTCAGGATCTGGAATTGCATTGGTTCTTCAATCCGCTGTGCCAGCACCACTTTGGTAAAGCGGTTTTCATCAGGCTTGGCGGGTGTTTGTGCCTTGGTGTTTAAAAATAGGGCGGCTGTTATTAAGCCGGACAGTATGATGTGTTTACGCATAACGTGCAGAATGGAAACGGGTTATAAAAGAGTGTTATTGGGGTCTACTGCTCAATAATAGCGCTTTTTGCTTGATTTAAGAATATGATTTAAAAGATTTTTAATATAAGTTTGGAAAGCCTGCTTTAAACCAGTTGAACCAAACCCATGGTTATCATCCAATGAAAACTAAAACTACCCTCATAGCCCTATCCGCAATTTTATGGATAAGCCCGGCATTCGCGCAAAAAAAGCAGGCGTTTAATACCACGTTGAACATTGCCGATGCGCAAATGATAAATCATTTTAAAGCGCCGCCACACCTGGCCCGGCCATGGGTTTTTTGGATGTGGTTGCGGGTAAACACCAGCAAAGAAGCCATCACAAAAGATCTGGAAGAAATGCACGCCAAAGGCATTGAGGGTGCGATATTATATGAAAGCGGCACCGGCAGCGAACTAAGCTCGACCCTGGCTACCATGGTTTTAAAAGACAAAAAATATGTAGCCACGCCAACCAAAGATTTTGCGGGTGCGTACATGAACGAGCTGCCAACCGAACACCTGCAGCCCTGGGATAACCGTGTATGCGAACTGTTTAGGTTCGCCGCCAAAGAAGCAGGACGGTTGGGCGTAAAACTGGTATTAAGCGTCGGGTTAGCGGGCACATCGGGCCCTATCCCGGCTGAATACGGGCAACAAAGGATGCTATGGTCCGAAAAGATAATTGATGGTGGAACTACTTTTAATGATGTGCTTCCTGAGCCGAGAGAAACAGTTTCAGCAACATACTTATCAAACACAGCGATAGCTGCGGATTATAGCAAGAAATCCGCACGGGAAAAACAAAACCTGAAAACGCCAAAATTTATCGGGCATGAAATTGCGGTGCTGGCTATAAATATGGGAGGATCGGTTATTAACTTATCTGGTAAGATGGATGCCGATGGCCGCTTGCGTTGGGATGCGCCAGCCGGAAAATGGAAGATTTTGCGCTTTGCCTATCAACCAACGAATAAAGGCGATGTGTGGGGCTTGTTTACCGACGGCATGAGCGCCGAAGCATTGGACACCACCTGGAGCCATACCATAGGCCGCATGCTAAAGGAAATGAAGCCCGACGAGAAAAAAGGCTTAACAGGTATTGAAGATGATAGTTGGGAAGGTGGCGAAACCACCTGGACAAAACAATTCCCGCAAAAGTTTAAGGAGTTGCGCAATTACGATTTGATAGCGAAGTTGCCTGCGTTGGTAGGTATAACCATAGGCGATTCGATTCAATCAGATGGCATTCGTCGCGATTATTACCGTACCATTGCCGACCTGATAGCCAAAAACCATTACAGACGATTGAAGGAGTTGGCCAACAAAAACGGTTTGATCAGCTATTCGGAAGCATCGGGCCCTAACTCGGCGCAGTTGGATGGCATGAAAAACTCAAATAGTGTTGATGTTGCCATGGGCGAGTTCTGGATCCCATCGGTACATCGCCCTACGCCTGAGCGTCGTTTTTTATTGCGGAATACAGCTAATGCCAACCATATCTATGGCAAATTATTAACGCCTTGCGAGGCATTTACATCCGTCGGCCCACATTGGGAGGAAACTTTTTTCGACCTGAAGAACGTGGCAGATCAGGCATTTTGTGATGGGGCCAATTCTATCGTGTTCCATAATTTTAGTCATTCATCATCGGTTACAGGTAAGCCCGGCTTTGTTTATTTTGCTGGCACCCACTACAGTCGCAACGTTACCTGGTGGGAACAGACCCCGGCGTTTAACGCCTACGTGGGCCGCTGTTCGTATATGTTACAGCAAGGTTTATTTGTTGCCGATGCGTTGTATTACCAGGGCGACGGCATTGGCCACGGCGAACCACAGAAAACCCAACCATCGTTACCTGCTCCGGGTTACGACCATGATAACTTAAACCTTGATGCCTTGCTTAATCGCGTTAGCGTAAAAAACGGCCGCTTTGTTTTACCCGATGGTATGAGTTATAAAATATTGGTAACGCCGGCTCAAGCTAAAATGGATCTGAAAGCACTTGAAAAGATCAATGCATTGGTAGCCGCCGGGGGAATAGTTGTCGGTCCGCGCCCTGAGGGCGTCGCAGGATTAGTAGGCAGCGAAACAGCGTGGGAGGAAAAAATAATATCAGACATTTGGGATAAACCGGACCGTAAACATGTGATAGCCGACCGCACTCCCGCAGAAGTCTTGAACGGCCTGCACCTGGCGCCCGACTTTACCTATACCGGCCTAAGCAATGCCGGCGATATCGACTGGATCCATCGCAAAGCAGGTAACGAGGATATTTATTTCATTGCCAGTCGTTGGGATGCAAAGGAAAAGATCAACGCCACTTTCCGCGTAAGCGGGAAACAGCCGGAGATCTGGGACCCGGTTACAGGCGAAATGCGCCCCGCCAAGGCATTCACACAAACCAACGGGTTAACTACTATCCCATTGGAGTTTGATCCGCGAGGGTCGGTATTTATAGTGTTCCGTAAACCAATTGCGAAAACAACCCAAGGTAAGGCAATATCAAACTATCCGGCCCTTGTAACCAAAACCACGCTAACTGGTGGTTGGGATTTGCACTTCGACCCTAAATGGGGCGGCCCGGCTAACCTGCATATCGACTCTCTAATGGACTGGACCAAATTTGATGATTATAACATCAAGCATTACTCGGGTACGGCAGTTTACAATAAAAATTTTACTGTTAGTAAGGCATCCGCAGGCAAAAAACTAATGCTTAGCCTTGGCGAAGTACACGAAGAAGCGGTTGTAAAAGTAAATGGCGTAAACCTGGGCGTGGTGTGGACCAAGCCCGCGAAAATAGATATTAGCCGCGCCGTACATCCCGGAGAAAACAAACTGGAAATTACAGTAGTAAACCTGTGGCCCAACCGCTTAATCGGCGATGAACCGCTACCGATTGAAAAGCGCTTTACGCTAACTAATATGCATAAGTTTAATAAGGATACGCCGCTTTATCCGTCGGGATTGATTGGGCCGGTGAAAATTGAACAAGCTAAATAATGATGAAAAAGAACCTGATTCTAACAGCAGTATTTACTATACTATTCTTATCAGCTATCGCCCAACAGTACAATGCTAAATTTAAAATTGTCGGCTATTACCCCATCCGTGCGACACTTACTGCCGATCTAAACGCTGTACCGTTTGATAAACTTACCCACGTTAACCTTTACTTTTTAAACCCGGATACTTTGGGTAATTTCAATACCTACCTTTCGGGGTTAATCCCGTTTATAAAAGCGGCCCATGCTAAAAATGTAAAGGTGCTGGCATCTATTGCCGGTGGCGGTAAGCATCCGTATTACGGCAAATTGTTAATGGATGATAAAAGGCCGAAATTTATTAGCGACTTAACAGATATAGCCCTTAAACTGGGTCTTGACGGTATAGACGTAGATATTGAAAACCGCGATATCGACGGGAATTACGAAAAATTTGCTACCGAATTATCGGCTGCTATGAAGGCCCATAATTTGTTGACTACCGCCGCCATCGCCATATTTTATAAGGACCAGCTTACCGAAGCAGCCCTGGCCCAATACGATTTTGTGAACCTGATGAGCTATGACCATACCAGCCCTGGCAGTCCGGATAGGACGGGCCAGCATTCGCCTTATGATAAGGCGGTGTCAGACCTTGACTATTTCTACACCATAAAACATATCCCGAAGGAAAAGATAGTATTGGGTGTTGGCTTTTATGGCTACGGCTTTGGTCCGGACCTAATTACCCCCGGCATGAGCATGACCTACGGCCAGCTGATAACCCAAAACCCCGGTGCCGAGCTGTTGGACCAATGGAACCTGCCCGGCAGCAAGATCATCTATTATAACGGCATCCCCACCATCAAACAAAAAACACAGCTCGCTAAAAAAGAAGCAGCGGGCATTATGATCTGGCAATTACTGGGCGATGCATTGGGCGATAAATCGTTGCTTAATGCGGTTTTTGAGGAAGCAAACAAAAAGGATTAATTACAACCCTTCTTGAATTGGCAAAATAGCTTTTACCCTATTTATTACGCCCAAGATCACACTATATCACGCGTTTTCACACGATTTTCACACGGATTCACAGTATTTCACGCGGCTATAACACTAAATCACGCGATTTCACAGCAATTTTTCAACTTAAATAGCTGTATATTAATGTATTTGCTATAAAATGGACTTTATTCGCTTTTGGACTGCATTGAAATGCCGAAAAGTTAGTCGCTTTAAAAAAGAGCAGGCGGTTCGCTACAAACAAAAGTACAAAAAAAGGCAGTAAACCGCAAGAAGAAACGGCAGCTTGTAAGAAAGACTTATAAGCAATTCGATCGCCGGTTTAAAAGTTAAAGGTGGTTTTCCGGATACTTGTATATACAATTGCGCTGTTTTAAAATATGTTTAATACATTAGCATAAACCACCAATTATATATTCCTGATGAAAATAATTAAAGCTCTGATAGGGTTAATCCTACTGTGTATTGTGCAATCTGCGCTGGCGCAAAAAAAGGTCAGTCTTAAATCGCCGGATGGTAATATCCGTTTCGCGTTTACACTGACCAAAGAAAAACCATTGTACCAGGTAAGTTATAAAAGCAAAGCGCTGATCAATAACTCGGGCCTGGGGCTGCTATTTAAAGACAGCGGTAACTTTGTGTCTGATCTGAAAATGCTGAAGCCTGTTTATAAAACCGGCAATGAGCAGTATGATTTGGTGGTGGGTAAAGCCAAGCATGTTATCAGCAACTACCAGGAGGTTACTATTCCATTAATGGAAAGCGCTGCCGCCAAGCGGATGATAAATATAGTGGTCCGCGTGTTTAATGATGGATTGGCTTTTCGTTATGAATTTCCGCAACAAAAAAACTGGAACGCCTATACCTTAACCGACGAGAACAGCGAGTTTAATATAGCCGGCGACCCGCAATTGCGCATACTGAGCTTTAAAAACTATACCAGCAGCCACGAGGGTGAGTACCAAAAAATGCCGCTGAGCCAATTGACAAAAAACCTATTGGTTGATATGCCGGCACTGTTCGAGTATCCCAACAAAACCTATATGGCCATTACCGAAGCCAGCCTGCGCGATTACGCGGGCATGTATTTAGGCAAGCGTGGCGATGGGCTGATAAGCAAACTGTCGCCTTTGCCGGGACAGATAGAGATTAAGGTAAAAGCAATCATTCCGCATCATACCCCATGGCGGGTTATGATGATAAGCGACCGCGTAGGTGCTTTGATTGAATCAAACATTCTTACCAACCTAAACGAGCCGCCTAAGCAGAAAGATTATTCGTGGCTTAAGCCGGGCAAAACATCGTTCCATTGGTGGAACGGGGATGTTACGCCCGATACCTCATTCACCCCCGGCGCTAACTTCGAAACCAATAAGTACTACATAGATTTTTGCGCGCGTAACCATATCGAATACCACTCGGTAATTGGTTACGGCGGTTTTTCATGGTATCCCACCAATTGGGCGGGTTATGGTACGCCGGGCACTTATTCTGACGTAACAAAATCTATTGCCTCGCTGGATATGCAAAAGATCTGCGATTACGCTAAAAGCAATGGCGTAAATATCCACGTTTGGGTAAACTGGCATGCGCTTTATCCGCAATTGGAAGCTGCTTTTACGCAATTTGAGAAATGGGGTATTAAAGGCATGATGGTAGACTTTTTAGATCGCGACGACCAGTTGATGGTAAAGATCCAGGAAGAGATATTACAAAGGGCGGAAGCACACCACCTGTTCATCCAGTTTCATGGCGCATATAAACCCACCGGCATGAGCCGAACCTACCCTAACGAATTTACCCGCGAGGGCAGTTATAATTACGAAAACAACAAATGGCGGGCCATGGGCCTAACGCCCGAGCATGACCTGGATCTTGCCTTTACCCGTTTACTGGCCGGCCCAACAGATTACCATTTAGGTGGATTTAGAGCAGTGCCGCCATCAGAGTTTAAAACCCACTTTATAAGGCCGCTCATGTTAGGCACGCGCTGCCACATGCTGGGTATGTATGTAGTGATGGAAAGCTACCTGCACATGGTTGCCGATTATCCGCAAGCTTATGAGGGCCAGCCGGGTTTCGACTTTTTGCAACATGTACCAACCGTGTGGGACGAAACGAAAGTACTTAATGCTGAAACTGGCGGCTACTTAACCATCGCCCGTCGCTATGGCGATGACTGGTATGTGGGTACTATCAATAACAGCGAGGGCCGTACCTTGAAAATAAACCTCGACTTTTTACCTGCCGGGACATATAATGCGGAATTATACCAGGATGCCCCGGATGTTGCTACACAACCCAATCACTTAATTAAGGCTGTTAAAAGCCTAAGTAGCAAAGATTTGTTGGATATACCTATTGCTGCCGGGGGCGGACAAGTGATGCGTTTGGTGAGGGAATAAATAGACGTTTTGGCTGATAATGAATAAGTAATAATTTAATTTTAATTTTATTTTGATGAGTTAAAGCATAGTTCTATATTTGCAGTCCCAAAACGACGGGAGTTTAGCTCAGCTGGTTCAGAGCATCTGCCTTACAAGCAGAGGGTCACTGGTTCGAACCCAGTAACTCCCACAAAGAGGGATATCAAGCAATCCCAAAACCCTGTAAATTATATGATTTACAGGGTTTTATGTTTTCAGCCATCTCAATTTAACGCATACTTTCTTAATGTTTCCGGTACCAAAGTGAGTACCAGATTTCATTTTCTACTTTTGTGGTACTCTAAAACGTTGTATTTAATTGCTTGTCAGATGATTAGCTCTGAAAAAAAGCATTAAAAATGACCTGTTTTGAGCCTGTTTGACATGGTATTTCCAACGGTTTGGAGTACCAAATATCAAATCATTTAAAAATGTATTAAAATAACTTAAGTATGAAAGCAACAAACAGATTCAGTATTCACTTCAAATTGAGGACCGAAAGGGCTAAAGATGGTATGGCGCCGGTATTTTTAGGTCTTGCAGTGGATGGTACCAAGAGCTATATGGCCTTAAAGAATTTCCAGGCGGACACGGAACATTGGGACAAAGTCAACGGAGGAGGCAGAAAAGACACCAAACAAGGCCGGGCTATCAATGAATACCTTGACGAAATTAGAATGACCATAAGAGCCCACTACCGCAATATGGAGTTAAACGGCGACCGGATTACAAGCGATATCCTAAAAGATGCCTTTCTCGGAAATGTTCCGGAAGATGCCCAGATTATGTTCAGCGAATTAACAGCTTATCACAATGAACAGGCTTTAGTTTTATTGAGCATTGGTACAATGCGACACTATTATGTTACTCAGCGTTACCTGATCAAATTCTTTAAGCTGAAATATAAAAAGGAGGATATCCCGCTTTCTGCGCTCAATTACAAATTCATCTCCGACTTCGAGATTTTCTTACACAATCATAAGCCAGCCGATCACCAAAGGCCGATGGACACCAATGGCGTATTAAAGCACTTGGTACGTCTAAAGAAAATGGTTAACCTGGCTATAAGCCTGAGTTGGCTGGAAAAAGACCCCTTTAAAGGATTTAAGATGAAAAAGAAGAAAGTAGAGAAAGAGTTTTTGAGTGAATGGGAGCTGGAAGCTATTGAAGAGAAAAAGTTTGAGATTGGACGCTTGGCCATGGTAAGGGATATGTTTGTTTTTTGTTGTTATACAGGGCTTTCCTATGTTGACCTAATGAACCTGAGACCAGAGCATATCGTAAAAGGAATTGACGCTGAACCTTGGATTAAAACTTTCCGCCAGAAGACCTCAATCCCCATCAATACGCCGTTACTTAGCAGCGCCCAAAATATCCTTACCAGTTATGCAGGAAACATCAGGGCGATTTCAAAGGGCACAATATTTCCCCTGCTGAGCAATCAAAAAATGAATAGCTACCTGAAGGAAATAGCGGACATCTGCGGTATCCAAAAGAATCTGACCTGTCACATGGCCCGTCATACCTTTGCGACTACGATAACGCTTTCTAACGGCGTTCCTATAGAAACGGTAAGCAAGATGTTAGGACATACAAAAATTGCGACCACTCAGATCTACGCTCGTGTCCTTGAAAAGAAAGTAAGCGATGATATGGCTCTATTACGTAAAAAGTTAAATAAGGTATAAATAGTTAGCATTCTTTGTCGCTACAGACAAGGGTAAAAGTGTCATAAGCTAGTCTCGCCCCTTTTTTTATTGTTGGGGATAAGCCCCGCACATGTTTACTTTTTTGATTTTTTTATATATTAATTCAAATTAGGTAAAGAATGAATCGATGCAGATCCTAGGCTAGAGGGTAGAATGCAGATACATCTCTTAGTTACATTTCATACCTGCTTAATCAATTTGAATTGTGTCAGCTACTGACAAAATACGCTACGTAGTAATTTTTAATTTAGCTACAAGGTCGTGGAAATATTGAGGAGACCATATATCCAGCGCTTTAGGGTCTTTAATAAAACGCCTGATGTCGTTTATTACATAGTCCATTTTTACAGTAGTTATTTTCTGTTTTAATAACTCACGAAATTCCGATTCGGTAATTTTTTCTTTATCCCAATCACCGCTATCTTTTGCTCGGATAACGAAATGCGCTAAATTCAGCGGTATGCCTTTCCTGATGTACCATTCCATATCATACCAATCTCTGCCTTTTACATTTGTACCCCACTTACGGAATAATAAAGCATGCATTTTACCAGCAAAAAGGTTAGGAAGTGTAAAACTTTTGACATAAAAAGACACAGGTCTTAATAATAGTTTTTCTTCCGTTTCAAACCCCATCGGCGGCTCCCGATCTACTTCAATTTTGATCGTGATGTTAGCAACCTGATTCAGGCCGCTCTGGGGAATGATGCTTTCCAATACCAGTTCCTTCCAGATTGTTTCAGATTTTAAGAAGGCGGAATCAATATTGGTTAGCTTTGTTTTCTGCTTTTCTTTAATCGCCACCTGCATTCCCAGAGAACTGAATTCATTTATAATGGCATCCTGGTATCTGCTTAATGAAAAATTGGGATCGACTTCTAAAAGGGAAAAATCGAGATCTTCCGAGAATCGGTCCAGTCCGTAAAATATTCTTAAAGCGGTACCGCCATAAAAAGCAGCCTTTTCAAAAAAACCAGCACGGGATAGGCCCGCCAGTGCAATTTCCTGCATCACTTCTCTAAGGGCATCCTTTGCTTCATGCTGG
>JACMRC010000251.1 GCA_014376655.1 Mucilaginibacter sp.
AAAAGGAATAATTCCGTCTATCAAACCTTTATTAAATAAAATCCGGCAAACAAATTTTCGGATTTCACCGCTGGTAGAAGCATCGGCCTTAAAAGAAGCGGGAGAGTATTAAAACAACAAAAGGCTATCGATTAAAACAGCCTTTCGCATTTATATATAGAGTTGGTGTTTTTAGAAACCGAAGGTTACGCCTAACGCGAAGTTCTTAAGGCCTTTCTGCGCCGGGCTATTCTCAAACATATCGTTCATATAATACTTGGCAAATAAACCTGCCGAGCCATAACCAATACGGGTAAACGCGCCGTAACGTACTTTGGCAAAGTGATAATCATCATCCAGTTTTTGCTTGCCATTCTCTTCGCTTATCTGTTTAACACGGGCACCTAAGAGTATGCCTGCTTCAGGGCCCACAATAAAGCGGAAACGTTTGCCATTGCTATACTCGTTTGTCCTGAACTCGAACGATAACGGTATGCGCAGATACGTTGACGAGAAACGGTTTTTGCTGTAATGGATGGCGTCATTAGTATAAGTTAAAACAGGTGCATTACGTTGTATGGTGATGTCTTTACGTAAACGCAACAGCATCCAATCAAATCCACCCGAGATATACATTTTAAAGTTGGGAGAAACGCGGTAACCAAATTGCAATAGATCAAAACCCACGTTGCTTGATTTCCATGAGCGGTAGCTTAAAAAATCATTAGCTGGCGATAAGGTAAAACTGCCATTATCATTAAGCGTAGTTAAACCCAGATCAAACCTTGAAAAAGTAATCCCGAAGTTAAAGCCCGATGGTTTACGATCATGGCGCATGCTATCTCTTTTAGCTTTAAAATCGCTCATGTGGCCAAAAGTAATTTGGGTTTTATTGGTAGTAGTTTTTGTTGTTTTTGTTGTATCACCATTAATGGTAGTGGTGGTTACGGTAGTTGTAGTAGTTTTTTGCGCAAGGCCAAGGCTTGCCACGCCGCATAGTAATGCAGCTATTATTAAACGTTTCATGTTTGTGTGTATTTAGATTGTATAAGTAGCTAATTATTGTTGTTTTTTAATTTTTATAAGTCCAAGGTTTACGCCTGTTAGATCTGACCCATTATCGTCATCATCGCTATCGCTAAACTCTATTATTTTATCGTCGCGTTTGTCAACTTTGGCTATCAGCACATTTATTAATCCGCCCAGGCTATGGACGCCGCGTTTTTTAACAGGCGCCGTAGTTTCCTTTATTACCGATGCCATTACTGGCTTTTCAACTTGTGCGGCAACGTCTATTATTCCCGGGGCTAACTTAACATCAGGAACAGTTGCTGTAGTACTTACATGGGTAGATGCAAGGTCGGTAACCGCCGCTATTAATTGCGGCTGGGTATTTGTTTTTACAGGTTCTGTTGCTTTAACAACGGGCTCTGATGTATTATTAACCGGGGTTGTCGTAGTTTCTATCGGTGCTATATTGTTATGTTGATGATGCGTTATTGATGCAACATTATCTACCGATTTAGCAATAACAGTTTCAACCGGTTGTGCAGGTGTTATAGTTACCGGTGTTTCAACATGGTTTGCAACCAGTTTGTTTTCTTTTGGCTGATTGGCAGCAGGCTTGTTTTTTTGCAAGAATAACACCCCTACCGTTAATAAAACCAACACAGATGCTGCAATACTTAACCATGGCATAGCCACCACTTTAGTTTTTTTGCCATCCAGTTCTTCGGTAATATTATCCCAAACCATTGCTGATGGTTCTACTTCAAAGCTTTCAAACTTTTCGTTAAAGATTTTATCAAACTCCTTATCCTGCATATCCATATTTCTTTTCCTCCATTTTTAAAACCTGTTCTTTTAATATTGTACGTGCCCTTGATAGTTGCGATTTAGAGGCTCCCTCTGTTATGCCAACTATCTCGGCAATTTCTCTGTGCGAATAACCATCTATAGCGTAAAGGTTAAATACCATTCTATATCCCGGCGATAACTGCTGAATAATATTCATCAGATCCTTAACACCCATATTTGCCATCGCGGCCGGGTTTACTGATGGTTCGTTACTTAAATCGGTAACATCCATTACCTGTACCATTTTATGGTGCTTACGATAATATTCTATCGAGCTATGTACCATTATCCTTCTCACCCATCCTTCAAAAACGCCGTCGCCGCGGTAGTCATTCAGTTTTTTAAATACTTTCATGAAACCATTCTGCAACATATCCTCTGCTTCCATTTTATCAACCGCGTAACGCATGCAAACACTCAGCATTTTAGCCGCAAACTGTTTATACAGCATCTCCTGCGCCTTGCGTTCACCAGCCTTGCAGCGGGTTATTAGTTCATCAATTGTATAAGTAGGTTTCAATAACATCATTTAAAGGTAAGATGATACTTAGTAGCAAATGGTTGCATCAGGTTACAAATATTTTTTAAATTGACGATAAATAAGGGTAAATAGGCTTAATACATAGCTAATATTGAAGATATTACATTGATATAAATATTTTTATCTTAGCCCGGCGATAATCCTAATCGCACAAAAACCATTATAAACATGAACTCAATTAAGCAAATAGTCCCTGTTATTTTATTAGCTGCAACTGTTTTTACGGCAAAAGCACAAACCATAGTAGCTGTCGAATCACAAAAAAACGCATTGGTTTTACAGGTTACACCTCAAAAACAACTCAACGCTTTATACTTCGGCAGTAAGTTAGCTAACGAAAGCGAATATGCTGCCATAGGTAAACAGTACCGTTATATCTCGCATACCGGCGAAGCTAATATGGCTTACTCAACCGCTGGTGGTGTTAACATTTTAGAACCGGCACTGGCTGTAACTCATGCAGATGGCAACAAGTCTTTATCATTAAAATATGTTGATCATAACACAACCAAAATTAGTGATAATATCACCCTGGTACGTATTAACCTGCGCGATTCGGTTTACAATTTCGAAGTAACGCTAAACTATCAAACATACATAAAGGAGAATGTTACCGAGCAGTGGACCGTAATTAAACACCACGAAAAAAAGGACGTTGTTTTAAATAAATATGCTTCGGCTAATTTATACCTGCAATCAAACGGGTATTGGTTAAATCATTACCATGGCGAGTGGGCGCAGGAAATGAAGCCCGAAGAAGAGAAATTATCACACGGCATAAAAACTCTGGATAGTAAATTAGGTACTCGTGCCGATCTTTTCCAGCCGCCGGTATTTATGGTATCGCTTAACAAACCTGCTACCGAAGACGAAGGCGAAGTGCTTTACGGTAACCTTGAATGGAGCGGTAACTATAAAATTGATTTCGAGGTTGACCCCAACAATAACTTGCGCTTAATTGCAGGGATTAACAACCATGCATCCGATTATACCCTTAAACCTAATACCGAATTTGTTACTCCCAAATTTGTATATATATTAAGTAATAAAGGCAAAGGCGAAGCAAGCCGCAGCCTGCAAAGCTGGGCACGCAAATATAAAATTGCCGATGGCGAAGGCCCAAGACTTACGCTGTTAAACAACTGGGAATCGACCTTTTTTGATTTTAACGAACCCAAACTTGCCGAACTGTTAAAGACCACCAAAACCTTAGGTGTTGATCTGTTTTTATTGGACGATGGCTGGTTTGGTAACAAATACCCACGCAACGGCGATAAATCTGGTCTGGGCGATTGGGACGTAACCAAAACCAAACTACCTAACGGCATTGCCTATTTAACCAAAACTGCCGCAGAAGCTGGTGTAAAATTCGGGATCTGGATTGAGCCGGAAATGGTGAACCCTAAAAGCGAACTATACGAAAAGCACCCGGATTGGGTAGTTAAACAGCTACAACGCCCGGAGTATTACATGCGTAACCAGTTAGTGTTGGACCTAACCAATCCAAAAGTACAAGATTTTGTATATAATATTGTTGATGACCTGTTCACCAAAAACCCAACCCTTGCTTATATTAAATGGGATTGTAACTCGGTTATATTTAATGCCAACTCGGCTTCCATAGCCCACCAGGGTAATTTTTATACGGACTATGTATTTGGCTTATATAAAGTATTAGAACGTATAAGAGCTAAATATCCAAAAGTGCCGTTGATGTTATGCTCGGGCGGCGGCGGCCGTGTTGATTATGGCGCGCTAAAATACTTTACCGAGTTTTGGGCGAGTGATAACACCGATCCGCTGGAGCGCGTGTTTATTCAATGGGAGTACTCCTACTTCTACCCTGCACTAACCAGCTCAAACCACGTTACTGATTGGGGCAAACAACCTATCAAGTTCCGCACTGATGTGGCAATGATGGGCAAATTGGGGTTTGATATCGTTGTAGCTAAACTTAATCCTGATGAATTAAAGTATGCACAAGGTGCAGTTAGTTTATACAAAGAATATTCGGAAGCGATATGGCATGGCGACCAGTACCGCCTGCAAGATCCATGGAAAAACGATGTAGCATCGGTAATGTATGCCGACCCTAACCAAAGTAAAGCCATAATGTTTAACTATTTGGTGAGTAATCGTTACCGATCGGGCACCATTACACCCATCACTTTAAAAGGTTTGCAGGATGGTAAAATGTATACTGTAAAAGAGATTAACATGATGCCGGGCCAGCGTTCGTCAATACCCGGTGGCACTTACTCGGGTAAGTTTTTAATGACGGTTGGTATTAATCCTGTGGTTGGCGCAGGTGATAGGGCGAGTGTGATTGTTAGTATTGAGGAGAAGAGGTAGGCCCCTTTTTACTCGTTTTGTCATTTCGAAACGTAGTGAGAAATCTTAAATAAGCGATCAGTAATATAGCGTTTAAGATTTCTCACTCGTTCCTCGTATCGAAATGACAAATTTGTTATTTATTTCTGCTCCCTAAAACGCTTATAAATCTTTACAGCCATCATCAAAACGACAGAAAAGGCAATTATCCCCACCACCCCAAAGATCCAGTTAAGCGAGCTTTTAAGTACTACCAAGAAAACTATCGCGAATAGAATAAGCGTTGCCAGTTCGTTCCATAAACGCAATTGGGTCGAGGTCCATTTGTAGATACCTTTGCGCATTTGGTTCATTTTATTTTGGCAGATAAAATGATAGGCTATCAGCCCAACTACAAAAAGCAATTTGATATGCATCCAGCCGAAATGCAGCCAGGCAGGCATCAAACAAAGCATGGTAATACCGGCTGCTAATACCAGGTACATAGATGGTGTGGCGATGATCCACCACAATTTCTTCTCCATCACCTCAAACTGTTCAGAAAGGATAGTACGCGCAGGTTCTGGTTTTTCCTGCGCTTCGGTATGGTAAATAAACAGGCGCACCATGTAAAACAGCCCCGCCATCCAGCAGACTACAAATATGATGTGTATGGCAAGTATATACTGATACACTAATTTTCACT
>JACMRC010000252.1 GCA_014376655.1 Mucilaginibacter sp.
CATTGAAACATATTTTAACTCAAAATTCTTTTCAAGAAAAAATTACTTTCGATAATGAACAAAGAAAAGAAGCTGAACTAATATTATCTCAAGAATATCTCATCGCATTAGAACCATATCCAGAATATCAATTATGGTGTTTAGAATTATTAGTTTTATTATGGTATTTTGAACCTGATATTTATAATAATATTAGATATATAAAAATACTCATAAATCAATATAGATCTAAAAATAGTGAAGAATATAATGTTAAATATGGTATATTGCCAAGTATTGTTATATTTCCAAAATATGGAGAAATTAGTGCTAATCTTATCATGTCTTCTTTACATAAATATTTTTATAAAAGTAATTCTCTAACTTGGAAATGTAGTACTCCTAGCTATTTTGTTGGTACAAATAATAATTTAATATGTTCCAAATAAATTTTAAAATAATATCGATAATTGATGAAAAAGTGCCTAAAAATTGGTTTTCCTGTATAAAACAAAGAATATATGAGAGTAAAACAGGCAAATACACAGCTGTTTAGGCCTGTTTTACTGGTGTTTTTAGGTTGTGTTTTGTGACTATTTTAGTCATGATAGCCCCGAATCTCTATGGATTCTATAGTTTTAACATATAATGCGATTTTGCAAGGGTACTTTAAACGCGATTTTGGGTCCTTTAAAATCAACCTGTTGCTATGCTATAGCAACAATAAATAGCAACAATAAGTAACAATTATGTGCGTTAAGTATTCTTTCACAATATTTTTTTTATCTATCAATAAATTTGTGTTTTTTTACAACATAAATACCTATTAATGATTCTGAGAGATTACATCTTTTAAATCGCCTGAAAAACCTAATACCTAATATTATAATGAAATCAAACAAATTATCTCTATCAATCGGACTGCTATGTTCGATCATTTTGCTGTTGGCATTTGTACCAAAGGCAGACGACCCTATTGAAAAACTAGTTGGTGCCTTACAAAAGTGGGCAGACACCAATCCGCAGGAAAAAGTTTACCTGCACATGGACAAACCATATTACGCCCTTGGTGATACCATTTGGTTTAAAGGATATGTAACCATTGGCAGCAGGCATCAGCTATCGGCATTAAGCGGGGCTTTGTATGTAGATTTTATTACGGAGCAAGATTCGGTTATCCGTTCGCTTAAGCTCCCTATCACCACCGGAATGGTAGTAGGCCAATTTACTTTAGGCGATGACTTTAAAGAAGGCAGTTACCGCATAAGGGCCTATACGCAATGGATGCGCAACGCCGGCGAGGATTATTTCTTCGACAAAACCTTTACTGTGGGTAACCCTACCACAGACAATGTTGTCACCAAGGCTGATTATCAATATAATGAAGTAGGCAATAAGCCTATTTTAACCGCTTTATTAAATTATACTAATGATAGTGGAAAAGCACTGTCTGATAAAGATGTAAAGTACCAGATAGTTATAGACAAAAAAGTTGTTCAAACACGATCTGCTAAAACCGATGCGCTGGGTAGTATCCGCATTAATATAGAGAATGACAAGCGGGTTAACTTAAGTGGTTCTTATATAAGGACTAGTATAGATGGTGTGCAACGCGATTTCCCTATAAAGGCCAGCCTGGCACCAAACGATGTTCAGTTCTTCCCGGAAAGCGGCAGCCTGGTTGCAGGCTTATCGTCGCGCGTTGCATTTAAAGCCGTTGGGGTTGATGGATTGGGAACACCAATAACAGGCAAAGTAGTTGATGAGGCAAATAACGATATTGCCCAGATAACAACATTACATGCAGGCATGGGCAGTTTCCTGCTAAGATCTGAAGCCGGCAAAACCTATATTGCAAAAATAACCATGGCTAATGGTTCAACAAAAAGCGTAGCACTACCTAAAGTAGCCGACGATGGTTTTGTACTAAGTGTTTACCAGCCTAATAAAGATAGTATCCTGGTAAGAATTGGGGCTTCGGCAAAACAAGTTGCGGCTACACCAAACGTTGGCTTTATAGCACAGGTAAGCGGCGAAACCATTTTTGCATCGCCGGTAAAAATCATAAAGGCCACAACCTCTATTTGGTTAGAGAAAAAACTGTTTCCAAGCGGCATAGCACAATTTACCTTGTTTAGCAATACAGGCGAGCCATTAAATGAGCGTATTGCCTTTATCAGGACCAATGACCAGATGCAGCTAAGTGTTAAAACTGCAAAAACCACTTATAAAGGTAAAGAGCAGGTTGCCATCAATCTTGACGCTAAAGATAGTAAAGGCAAAAACGTAGCGGGCACCTTCTCGGTATCTGTTATTGATGAGAGTAAAGTACCTGTAGATGAAAGTGCAGAAAGCTCTATATTCTCTAACATCCTGTTAACTTCTGACCTGAAAGGATACATAGAAAAACCTAACTACTACTTTGTTAACCAAACCGAAGATGGTGAGAAAGCTTTGGATAACCTTATGCTTACGCAAGGTTACCGCAGGTTTGCCTGGAACGCTATAACCACTGCTGCTCCAAAACCGGTTTTTGCAGCCGAAGGTTTAGGCTTTGGCCTATCTGGCCAGATAATGAACCTTGGCAAAAAGGTGTCGCCAAATGCTGTTGTCGATCTGGTATCACTAAGGGGTAATGTTGCCAAACAAACAACTGCCGATGCCGATGGACGATTTAAATTTGATGGTATATTTTTAACGGACAGTATTAAGTTTGCCTTGGGCGCACATTCGGCCAAAGGCAGCGACAAGGTTAAAGTACTAATAGACACCCTGCCAAGGATACGCGTGAGCAAAAACCCAAATATGGGCGATATAAGCACTAACATAACAGGTACGTTAAAAGCATATATTGAGAATGGCAAGAGGCTGGATGATATATATGAAAAAACCGGCCAGTTAGATAAGGTACAACGATTAAAAGAGGTGAGGATTAGGGCAAGAAAAACAAAAGAGGACGCTAATATCAATCCCCAGGGTATGTTTGTAGTACCTGAAGCATCTGCCGACCAGGTGATAAATTTACAGGACGATGCTGCAAACTGCATAACGCTTGCAATGTGCCTGCAGGCAAGGATAGCGGGAGTAAGGGTACAGACCGACCTGGGCTATACCACATTGGTAAATTCAAGAGGCGAGTTGGGTATAATTGTTGACGGACGTAAACTATCCAGTAAGGATGAAATGTCTGAAGCATTAGATGGAGGTATACAACCGGAAGATGTAGCAAAGATTATTGTGGTTAGAACAAACCAGGCTTTGCTTAATACATTGGGCGGCGATGGGGCCGGCTACATATTAATCAAGATGAAATTAGGTACTTCGCGCAAGCAGTATAACCCGTCTATAGCTAATATATCACCAAAAGGCTTTAACAAAGTGCGCGAGTTTTACTCGCCTAAATACAGCGCGCCGGTTGCTAACCAATTGCCCGACTTGCGTACCACCGTTTACTGGGACCCACGTGTAAAAACTGATGCTGAGGGCAAGTCGACCTTTAGCTTCTATAATGCTGATGGCCCGGGAAGTTATAAGGTGATTATTGAAGGTATAAATGCAGCCGGCGAATTGGGCAGACAGGTTTATAAATACACGGTACAATAGTCATTATTGTTATAGATGGCAAAGCCCCATACCGACGTTTATTGTTGGGATGGGGCTTTTTTATGAGCCTGTTTTTTGTCCGGAGGACTCCTTTGGAGGATAGTTTTTCGCGCTCGCCAAATACCAAACTTTTATACACCAATAACCACCATTTTCACGCTTTTACACACCAATAACCACCACTTTCACGCGTTTATCTACCAAAATCACAGTTTTTTTACCAACTTTTATGCGCACTCATCATGTCCATAAACGGCAACCATCCCACTCCTCTGTAGGGGTCCTTCGGACCGGTTAAAAAACTTAACTTAAAAAGTGGTGACAAAGTAGCGCCACCATTAGTTGGGAGGTGTTAACGTACTTTGTAATGGCAGGGCGAAGTGGCTCAAATCCTGCAGGCTGTCCGCTCGCAATACCAAAACCGATTCCGATGCAACTAATGGTAAACGCCTCACTTCTAACCCTAAAAAAACTGCGGGTTAAAAACAAGGCGTTTTATCTTAAAACCTCCAGGATAGAGATATCATTTTGTAATTGCTATTAGCTTAAAAGCTGTGGCTTGTTTTTGTAGGTTTCCCACAAGAACTCGCCGAACAATGTATTTGCCCAGGCAAACCACGGGCGGCTAAATTTCTTCGCGTCGTCTTTATGGAACGACTCGTGCATAAAGCCTGTGCCTGCGTTGCTGGCTTTTAATATGCCTATACACTGCTTAATTTCTGCATCGTTTATGCTGGTTAAGCCGCGCATAATTACACCTAATGGCCATATCATATCCTTACCCGCGTGCGGGCCGCCAATACCTTCGCCGGCTTTGCCTTTAAAGAAGAATGGGTTATTTGACGATAGCAGCATTTTACGCGTATTTTGATAGATAGGATCGGTAACCGGCATTGCATCAAGGTAAGGCAATCCTAACAAGCTTGGCACGTTAGCATCATCCATCAGGTTGTAGCTTCCGTAGCCGTTCACTTCGTAAGCGTAAATTCTGCCGTAAGATGCATGGTTAATTATAGCATGTTTCTTTAACGCCGTTTCAACCTCTAATGCCAAAGTTTTAAGTTCGGCCGCAAGCGCGGTGTCTTTAGTTATGGCGGTGATCATTTCGGCAGCATGTTTTAAGCTAACTACCGCGAAAAAGTTTGATGGCACCAAATACATGTAGATGGTAGCATCATCACTCGGGCGGAAAGCAGAGCAGATCAATCCGTTTGCTTTTACCGGGTAGCCATAACCATTCATTGGCACACCATCGGTAGCCCAAGCGGTTTTACGTTGAAAATGGTACGGACCCGGATTTTCTTTACGTTGCTGCTCTTTAAACGTTTTAAGTGTCAACTCAATAGCCGATTTCCATTTGGCGTCAAACGGTGTGGTATCGCCTGTTACTTTCCAATATTTGTATGCCAACCTTATTGGGTAGCAAAGCGAGTCTATTTCCCATTTACGCTCGTGCAGACCTGGCTGCATTTTGGTTTCGTCGTGCGCCCACTCTCCTACTTTGTTAGGATCGTTGTAAAATGCGTTAGCATAAGGGTCCTTTAATACGCAGGTAGCTTGGTGGTTAATAACACCTGCTACCAATTGCTGTAATTTTTTGTCTTGTTTTATAAAATGCAAGTAAGGGTACACCTGTGCGCTGCTATCGCGCAGCCACATGGCATCAATATCACCGGTAATAACATAAGTATCCGGTTTGCCGTCTTTTTCGGTATAAGTTACCGTAGTATCCAGCGTATTAGGGAAACAGTTATTAAACAACCAAACCAGTTCCTGGTCTTTTACTTTTTTGCTAAACTCGGCAATGGCGGCCTCAACAGCAGTACTGCTAAAGTTTCTTTTAGCGGTTCTAACAATTGGGTAAGCGGCATCAGTAGCAAATGCAGGCAACTTATTAAGCATTAGGGTAGCGCCTAAAAAGCCGGTGTTTCTAAGGAAAGTTCTTCTTTGCATGTTGTTTTAAATTAAGCCTATCAAATAGTCGCACACGACATTTTGATTATCAGCTTTTTATTTATAGAATTGGTTTATTTTTATTGTTTAGGGTATAGCTTTGGTTAGCGCTCAAAAACTTTCCAATACTAAAAACTTTATAGCACTTAAGCAAATTATATTTTCCCTTAAACGTGTCTATCCAAACTATTGATATCTGATATTAAGCAGGCTCATTACTAATAGAAAGATAAAACATTCTTACTGAGCCGGTATAAATGGCTGATGCGCACTAAATATGACTTGCCCAAAGTTTTTTACTTCCATTGCAGGTTTGCCGTGATATGTTGTTATTGTCCCTAAAACAGTTAGTTTCTTACCAACTATTTTGCGCTCAAGCGACTGGGGGCTGCCACTTAAAACAACGGTAAGTAATTGATCAGGATAAGCTGCACCTAAATATGCCAATGTTACACCCCCCAAGTTTTTCACAGCGTAAACTCTACCCATTATTTCCACACCATCTTTGCCAATATTATTACTTACTTCTGTTATTGGCAAACTATGGTAAGTGCGAACTATCAAGTCTGACGCATTATCTTTATCGTACTTTTTGTTTAGGGGTTGCTGTGCAAATACAGAGTTTGTTAAGCCCAGAACAATTAGACTTAAAATGGTAAAGACCTTCTTCATGTGTGTGGTTTTGGTTAATGCAAGATAGGTTTTTATCCTTTCAACACAAAATCCTTTATCAAAAACAACGGTAATGAGCCATGTTGCAAGGCGCGGGTATGAAAGTCTTTGATACTGAATTTATTGCCTTGCCTTTTCTGCAACTCTTCCTTCCAATCCATTATTTGTAATGCGCCATATTTGTAGGTAACTACCTGTGCCGGCCAGCGGCGAATGCGATTAATTTCGCGCATAGCGATATCGTCCTGCCCACGGATGTTTTTCTTCCAGAAGGCAAGTGCTTGTACATCCGTCCAACCGTAATAATTTAGCCCGACATCCAGCGGCACGCGCACAGAGCGTACAATATCCCACTGCCATTTGCCCAACTCATCATAAGGGGTTTTATACACCCCTAAATCCTTGCCCAACTCTTCGGCATAAGCGCCCCAGCCCTCGGCAAAGCCGTAATAAAAAAACAATTGTTGCACAGCAGTGGGCTTAATGGTGGTTACCGAATTTTGGTAGTGATGACCAGGTACACCTTCATGGATAAACAACCAGTCGACATTGCGTTTGTTATAAGGTTTATCAGTAAGGTTATAATAGAAAGTATTATTGGTATAGTAGCCGGGGGTTTGTATCAGCGCCACGTTGGTTCCTTTGGCAATTTTAAGGTCGGTAAAATCGGTTTGGTTAAACAGGTTATGCAGGTTGTTATTAATGATGATTTTATCCTTCTCAAAAGCCTGTTTTATGGTTAGCTCATCCGCAATAAAGAAAGACGGATCATCCAGGTGTTTATAAAACTCGTCCTCACTCATACAGGTTTGCTTTTGTATAGCTTCGATATGACTTTTTACCCTTTCAACTTCGGTTAGGCCGAAGGCATAGATCTGGTCGGGCGTTACGTCATCGCCTACCCATCGCTTTAGCAAATAAATGTACCAGGCCTTACCGTTGGGGATGGTTAATAATCCACCTGCCGAAATCTCTTTAGGTGGATTTTTAAGCCATTGTTCTTCCAGCGTAAGGCGTTCCAGATTCAGGTCGGTTTCGTAGCGGATGAGATCGTAATCAAGCTTTTGTGTGGTAGTTAGACGGGC
>JACMRC010000027.1 GCA_014376655.1 Mucilaginibacter sp.
AAATATACTCCAGGAACTTCATCATGTGGTTGCGTTCCTCGTTAGCATGCCTGAACAAAAAGTTCGAAATCCCGTCATAACCTTTATCGGCCGCCCATGAGGCATACGCCAGGTAAATTTGCGCGTTATGTGCCTCGTTGGTCATTTGGTTGTTTAACGCTTTTGCGATGGTTGGTGATAATCTGTTGGTTTCCATAAATGCATAAACCAACAGGCGCGTTAATAGTTTTTCATGGCGCTTAATTTATTGCAAATGTTTATCTTCATTTTAAATATCATTACCATGGCTAATAAAGAATTTTTCTCCATCAACAGCGAGAGCCTGCTTAAAAAGGTAAAGGAACTAATTGCCGAAGGCAATGTAACGCGCATTACTATCGCCGATAAAGAAGGTAAAGAAATTGCCGGTTTCCCACTAACATTGGGTGTGGTAGGTGTATTTTTAATGCCTATGTTTGCAGCTGTGGGTGCTATAGCAGCGCTTATTGGCGAGTGTACCATTATTGTTGAGCGCCATGATGAAAATAACGAAAACCCAACTACCTAAAAGCATGAAACCTAAATTAGCTGTAACCTTAACTGCCTTATTATTATTTGCTGTCGCGATGCCTTTAATGGCGCAGGACAAGATCATCCGTGAAGATATAGAATGGGTGGATGTTTATATGCCCAATACCAATAATAGTGCTTTACCGCGCATACTTTTAATAGGCAATTCTATCACACGTGGCTATTATCCCGAAGTAGTAAAACTGATGGACGGCAAAGCTTATGTTGCCCGCTTGTCAACCTCAAAGAGCCTTTGCGACCCGGGGCTGGCTAAAGAGATAGCACTGATAATGAGCTATTATAAGTTTGATATTGTACACTTCAACAACGGCCTGCATGGTTGGGGTTATACAGAGGATGAATATAAAAAAGCATTCCCCGGCTTTATAAAGGCTATTCGCAAAGGTGCACCAAAGGCTAAGCTGATGTGGGCATCAAGTACGCCCATACATACTTATGCCGATGCCAAAGTATTTGACCCGCGTACCGAGCGCATAAGGCAGCGTAATCGAATAGCTTTAGATTACGTATCAACCCAAAAAGATATTAAAGTAGACGACCTTTTTGCAACCGTAATAGACCACCCCGAGTACTACCAGGGTGGCGATGGTACGCACCCCTTGCAAAAAGGCTTTTCGGCCCTCGCCCAAAAAGTAGCCGTCGAATTAAGCGCCCTGCTGGAAGATAAATAGTAATATATCTGATACAAAGTATATCATTTAGTTCAAACATATTGAGCTAAAAGCAACACTACCTATAATATTTATACAGGCGGTAGTGTAGCGGCAGATACTGGCTTAACGGGTACTATCTTACAGGTGTCTATACTAAAGGCACCAAATCGGCAACTACATTTACAACCGCAAGTATAGTAACGGAGGCGGGTGGCGTTATCAGCATTAAATAAATATACCCTCGATATTTTATAGGCGGATAATTTAAAAGTTATCAGCCCATTTTATTAAAAATTATTTCTTAACTACTTATCAGCTAAATTTTTATATCTTAGAATACTAACTTTAACTGGTCACAATTATATGAAGAAATGTTTTCTTTTGGCTTGCTTTGCAGTAAGCTTCACCTCGGTTTTCGCCCAAAAACTATACTTCCCAAAAACAAATTATGCTGATAGCGCTTCGCTTGATAAAAGTGTACCGCAGCTGGCAAAGCAGGTCATAGCGGCTTATGGCGCACTTGATAAAAAATTGCCGCCTAACGACAACCTGGTAAGGCTACACGTTGCTGCCGAAGATTATAAGCCGGTACCGGCGTTGGTTAGAGACTACGGGATGGCTTTTTATGGAGATTCCGTAACGACAAAAGATCTGGATTTTAACTATAAGATCTACGCCCTTATTATGCAAAGCCATCCCACAGATAAAGCGCAATTTAAGGCCTTGTATTTAAAGATGTTTGATTACCTGTATAATGACATGCCCCCATCATGTAAGATCTTTATAGAAAGCTCATTGACTTTTCCGTTGCAAATGGTTAAGGACAGGATGGCCGGGATAGTCAAAAAAAACAGCCTGTCTGATAGTTTAACTATGCAGGATGCGATAGCTTTTTGCCGTAGTTATGCCTTATATAAGGCGGGTATGGCACTAAACGCACTTACAGCAGAAACAGCAAAAAAGTTGAACGGTAATTACTTGATAGATGATAGTGTATTGGTAAAAATGCCGGACGGCGGTACCATAGCACTTAACATTATACGTGACAGGCGTGTTACAACTCCGCAGCCAGTAATATTAAAGTATGATATTTATGCCGAGCCCAATAATGAGCACGGTAAACGATCGGTACTGCGTGGCTATGTTGGTATTACCGCTAACACGCGCGGTAAGCGGTTAAGCCCCGATTTGATTGAACCTTTTGAACATGATGCCAAAGACGCTTATTTTATTATCGATTGGATAAGCAAGCAGCCTTGGTGTAACGGTAAAGTTGGGATGTATGGCGGCAGCTATTTGGGCTTTAGCCAATGGGCCACTGCTAAGTATATGCACCCCGCGCTAAAAACTATAGTTCCGCAGGTAGCTGTAGGGGCAGGCATAGATTACCCGGCAACCAATAATATTTACATGACTTTTATGCTACGCTGGATCCATTATGTGACAGATGCTAAAATGATTAACCGCGCTGACTTTACCGACTTGAAAAAATGGAATAAACCAATTGAGGATTGGTTTAAAAACGGTAAAAGCTTCCGCAGTTTGGATACCATAGAGGGCAGGCCGAACGCCATATTTCAACGCTGGTTAAAGCATCCGTCGTACGATAGTTTTTGGCAGAACATGACCCCGCAGAAACACGAATTTGCCAAAATAAACATCCCCATATTTACTACAACCGGTTATTATGACGATGACCAGTTAGGGGCGATGTATTACTACCAACAATACCTTAAGTATAATAAAAATCCTAATTATTACTTATTGATTGGCCCGTATTCGCACGGTGGGGCACAGGCTTATCCAAATGTTGTTTTAAATGGTTACCCGATAGATAGGGTAGCCAACGTAACCATAGCCGACCTGGTTTATGACTGGTTTGATTATATCCTTAAAGGCAAACCGCGGCCAGCTATTTTAAAGGATAAGGTAAACTTTGAGGTGATGGGTAAGAACGAGTGGCTTCACGTGCCGTCCCTTGATAAAATGCATAACGACACGCTTCGGTTTTATTTTGGTAATACACCATCGGGTAAGCAATATCCGTTATTAGCTGCTAAACCTAAAAAATCGGGTTACATTCTTTATGATCCTAAACTGGCAGATAGAACCGGCGTGGAGTTCCATCTCAGCGACGATGGGGATAATATAATAGATACCATTATGCAGGAAATCAAAGACAAACTGATCTTTAAAACAGCCCCCATAGATAAACCATTTGCCATAAGCGGAGCATTTAAAGCAGCTATAACAGCAAGTGTAAATAAGAAAGATATGGACCTTGTTATTAACTTGTACGAGCAAACACCTGATGGTAAATACTTTTACCTGACCAGGAATATCCAACGGGCCAGCTATGGAAAAGATAGGGGTAAACGGCAGTTGCTACAGCCAAATAAGATCACCACCATCAACATGAATAATACGTTCATTACCAGCAGGCAATTGCAAAAAGGTAGCCGCATTGTATTGGTAATGGGTATAAACAAAAGCCCGGAGTGGCAAATAAATTATGGTACCGGAAAAGATGTAAGCGACGAAACCATTAAAGATGCCGCCACCCCTATGCAGGTTAAATGGTATAATAACAGTGTTATCAAAATACCCATATTGAGGTAGATTTAAGTAACAATATTGTAGTTTGCCGGTAACTAATCTTCCGGCACTTGATAGCAATATTTATTGCCGTATATTGGTTGTCTAAATAATTAACTGTTTTTAAAACCGCTATGAATAAGTTTTTACTTACTGCTATCCCGTTGGCGTTAGCATTAACCACCCATGCCCAACAGGGTAAAATTTTTACCGCTAAAGATTATGAGCGTGCCGAAGGCGCAATGACTTATAATTTGGAGCCCTTAACCGAACGCACCGGTATCCGCCCAACCTGGCTGCCCGATGACAGGTATTATTACCGCACATCAGCCGCCGATGGAAATCAATTTATATTAGTAAACCCGGCCAAGGGTAGCAAGGGCGTAGCTTTTGATCATGCTAAACTGGCTGCTGCATTATCTGCAACTGCGGGTAAAGAATACAAGGCTACCGACCTGCCTTTTCAAACCATTAGCTATTCGACAAATGGCAAAGGCGTAATTTTTACCGCTGATGGCAAGCAATACAAGTTTGAAAACAACGCGGTAACGCCTGATACCAGCACAGTAAAAGCTGTTGCATTAACAGGTGCACGCGGGCGTCGTGGCGGTGGTTTTGGCGCCGGTAACTTTAACGAAGTTGCATCACCGGATAAAACTAAGGCCGCTTTTATAAAAGACTTTAATCTTTTTGTTCGTGATGTTAAATCGGGCAAAGAAACCCAACTGACTACTGATGGCGTTAAAGATGATGGCTACGCTACCGACAACGCCGGCTGGGCGCAAGGCACAAGGCCGATACTGATCTGGTCGCCTGACTCTAAAAAGATAGCAACTTTCCAACAGGACGAGCGGAAGGTAAGCGATATGTACCTGGTACCTA
>JACMRC010000253.1 GCA_014376655.1 Mucilaginibacter sp.
ACCATTAACGGTGTAGGTAAAGATCCGGCCCAGGCTAATGATGGTATTGGAATATCAGCTGTGGGTATTAATTGCAGGGTTGTAAACAATAAGCTAAGTGATGCCCCAATATATTACATTGAAACTGGCGGAACTAATGTTATTGATAGTAATATCATTAATGATGTTCGTGGCAAAGCCATCGGTATAATTGGCAATTTCACTGCACCGCTAACGTCAACAGTAACGCGAACTTCAAGCAGGATGCATATTGCCGCGAATGTTATAACCGGCTGCCTTAGAAGTATTGTTATTTTTGGTAATTATTCGCCTAATGTTGATATTTTATCAAACTCAATTACCAATCCTGTATTTATTGGTATAAATATAGATAGTGCGGCACCATTGTATACCATTAATGTTTCTGATAATAAGTTTTCATTCACTATACCTAATAAACAAATAAGAAAAGCTTTCGAGTCATACACCAGTTTAAATCATACCGGTGTTCAAAACATAAATTTAAACAACAATATTGTAACGTATGACATAACTGCCGGTGGTGGCAAAGGTTTAGAGTATGGTTTTGAAATTGGAACCGATAAGACTGTTATTAATAATAATAAATTTTACGGTAATAATATCAGGGCTAATAAAAAACAAGTATATGCAATAACCGGTAGCTCAGTTCCGGTATACGCTATTACGTTAACAAACAATATGGTTTATGGGGCTATTGTTAGTTTAAATAACTTCACTTTTACAACTAAATCTGGCAATAACTTCTAAGTAAAAAATATTGGTTTAATGATGGTAATAAGCTATTTTAGCATTATATATATTGTTAATAAGCGTGTCAATACCCCCCCCAATTATAGTTAATGCAGACGATATTGGTTTAAAACCCTCAGTTAATAAAGCTATACTTTATAGTTTCGAGCAAGGGTATATTAATAGCACTTCATTGCTTACAAACACGGATTTTTTTAACGATACGATTGACCTTATTCATCAAAATCCTACAATAAAAAATATTGGCCTGCATGTTAACTTTGCTAAAGGTAGGCCAGTAACTAATTTCACCCAAAAACAATTTCTTGATGCAGAGGGTAATTGGGACATCAACAAAACCGGCAAACTAATTTCGGTATTAAATAATGAAACTAAAGCAGCATTTCTTAAGGAAATAGATGCGCAATTGGAGCGTGCGCTTACAGCAAACATTAAAATTGTTCATATAGATTCACACCTGCACTTACATACTTTACCTGCATTTTATAACCTTTTTATTGAGATAGCTAAAAAGCGTGGTTTGAAATTGAGATTAGCACAAACCTATAGAGAGGGGAGTTATCTTAAATTTTTTTACAGGAAGTATATCAACAATAAAATTCAAGTATCTGATATTAATTACTCGAAGTACTTTGTTACGGTAGAAGAGTTTTTAAAAAACAACACTAATTTCTCAGAAGTAGATAAAATCGAAATAATGGTTCATCCTGATTTTGACAACACAGGTAAATTGTTTGATCACGTTGATATAAAGTCAATGGATAATTGGATCTCATATCTTAATGGATCTTTCGTATTACTACTATTCGTCGCCAAACTTTGTTTGTGTTAGCCGATAGGCTTTTTTAAAACAAAACAATTCCCCAATTTGAGTAATTTATTTTTCTCGATATTCCCCGGAAATCTTTCAATAACCACCTAAAACGCATATAACTGTATATTTTAGCTGCGTATGGTCGCTTTTTAATTTAGGTGTGGTATTTGCCTGATACAATACAGGAGTAAATACTGTAACAAATGGCAGCCTTAGCTTTAAACGACATTTTTAAATACAATACGGTAGCGTTGCTTGACTATTCTATTTTTAATAGTAGCTTAAGTAAGGTAAATTTTGACGCGAAATGTTTGATAAGCACGGTTAACCAATATTCATATATGGTTGCCGAGAAAGACAAGGATTTTAAAAATGCGTTAATTGGATCTGATATATTGTTGGCGGATGGTGTAGGGATTGTTGCCGCTGCAAAAATGCTAAATGGTGACAAGATCAAAAAAATCGCCGGCGCAGATATTCATCGTCATCTGCTTCAAAAATTAAATCAAGAGGGTGGAAGATGCTTTTATTTGGGTGCATCAGAAACAACGTTAGCTATCATAGTAAAACGCATGGCTAAAGAATATCCTAAAGTTAAAGTTGCTACTTATTCGCCACCATTTAAAGCAGAGTTCTCTACCCAAGACGATAAGGAAATGATATCTACAGTAAATAAATTTAACCCTCATGTTTTATTTGTAGGGATGACCGCCCCAAAGCAAGAAAAATGGTCTTTTAAATATAAAGACCAATTAAATGCTACTGTAATTTGCCCGATAGGCGCCGTGTTTGACTTTTATGCAGAAACAATAACACGCCCGTCACAATTCTGGATAAACCTTGGCCTGGAGTGGGCTGTACGTTTGGTTAAAGAACCAAAACGCATGGCAAAAAGGTATTTATACTACGGCCCCGCGTTTATTTACGAGCTATTTAAAGTTAAGTTAACAACATCATTTGTCAAACTCAGCATTAACCAGCACCATGCAGTTGCCTAATAACTAATATATATACAATAAGTTAAAGCGCCTTAAGATTACTTAAGGTGCTTTTTTACCTATGGAGTTATGTCTGTACAAAATTGTTATCTATTACGATACCTCAATTTGGCGTGTTTTTTATTTATTTTTTAAACTTTTAAAAATATAAATTTTATTAAATTCGAACTCAAATTAAATACCTAAGCTAAAAATACATTTTATATTTTAGGTCTGATAATTGCCTATCTTGGTTCGGGAGTAAATAACAAAAATGGCTGCAATCAATCTTAAAGATGTCTTCAATTACACC
>JACMRC010000254.1 GCA_014376655.1 Mucilaginibacter sp.
ATAAAAAAGCCTTAGATGAAAATTTAAGGCTTTTTCTGTTTAGTTATCCTGCGGATGAAACAGCTGCTGGCTCCATACCTCGAAAAATGAATGCTCTTTACCATTACCTGCCGAAGCATAATCGCAAAGGGTAATGCTTACCGCGGCCGGCCCTTTTTCGGTATTAGTTTCCGGCAGATAATTTGCTTTATAAAGTACCAAAATATCATCACCGGTATTATTAGGCACCTCGGTAAGATTAATGTACCCGTTTTTGTCGGCGATAGGTTTCATCAACGCGCTTATATCTGTTCCTTCAAACCTTGTATCTCTGGCCAAAACAATAGGGCCCCTTACTATAGCCATGCTTTGCAAAGTTGTACCAGTTTGCATTACGCGGCCGCGCATATCTAATTGTAAGGAGATCTTATCACCGGTTTTCCAGGTACGTTTAATTTTGGCGTAGCTGTCGGGTTGTATATCGGCAACGGCTTCACCGTTTACAGTTAATTTGTTGACCTTGCTCCATGAAGGTATGCGGATGTTAATTTCCAAATCCTCGGGTTTTGTAAGTTCAACATCTATTTCAATATTACCCGATTTTGGATAGGTTGTATGTTGATTTAGGCTGATAGCCTGCCCTTTAGCACTTTTTAATTTAAACGATCCATCCGCAAAATAATTAACCTGCAAACCACCTTGCGTTTCCATTATCATGTGCATTGGCAGTAAAAATAAACCTCGCGGACCGCTTGCCTCACAGCAGTTTAACCCCATACCGCATTGTTCGCTGCCCAATAGGCGCTGCCCGTTTAACGGTGTATATTTTGCCCAGCTTGCGCCATGGTTACTTAGTGAACCTAATAGCGCATTATAATAGGTTTTCTCAACCTCGTCGGCATACTTAGCATCGCCTGTAAGGCGTAATAATTGCTCGGTAAGCTTTAGCCATGTTACGGTAACGCAAGTCTCCTGGAAGTGATTTATAGGTGTATTCTCAACTCCTTTACCGCCAAACCACATTTCGGTTGATGCGCCTGAGCCTACAATATCTATCTCTGTTTTTTTTATATTTGCCCAGGTATCTTCAACTGCTGCTTTATAAGTTTCGTTACCGGTTATACGGTAAAGTTCTAATAAACCTTCGTAGCACGACATCATTTCATAAGCCTTTTGTCCTTGCTCATAACTGTACCAGCTTTTAGGTTTCGGAAAACGTTCGGCTACATTGGTGTTGGCTTTACTTATCAGGTGCGGGCCTTGCGGGGTTTCCCATTGGCGTACAATTTCCTGCGCAAAGTCCAGGTACTTTTTATTACCTGTGCGGCTATAAAGGAGGCAGATAGGCTCTAATACAGATGATGCGGCCATGCCACGATAATTGCCTTTGGTTACTATAATACCATCCTTTTTATTTAGCTCGTCAATCAGGTTATTTGCAACCCTGGCAGCGCCGGTCAGGCTCTTTTTATCTTTGGTGATATCATAATAAGCCATCAACCCCAACATGCAATATTTGCGGCCCCAAATATCCCATTCTTGCAGGCGGTGCGCGTCGGCATAGTTGCCTATATAGCCATCGGGTGTTTGGTTGGCTAATAAGCCGGTAACCGCGTGGTCGAGAACAGCTTTTAGTTTAGCGTCGGGTTGGTATTTATAAGCCAACGCTGCCGATGTAAACCACTTGCCCCAAAACTCGCTTTGCCATAAATGTGCTTCGGTTCGGTTTTCTGGTTTAAACGCTGCAACCAACCGATCTACATCCTGTGCCAGGATGCGGTTGTTCAAATCGTCAGATAATCGCGTAGCCAAATAACCGTTTAAGTGCGCTTCGGTAGCAGGCGACAACGCATCTTTTATGGCAGGCTTCACTATCTGCGCATAACTATTACTCAAACAAAAGGGCAGGACTATTACAGCGAACAGCTTATTTAATTTATTCATAAATCTTAAAACGGTTGGTCTACAATTAGGTAATGCAAATATTACAGCTAAATTTATCTATAATTATCAGCAATGGTATAAATTAACCAATATTTGTATAGACAACTGCGCTAACCAATTATTCTTTTATCCTTATGAAGACATTTAAATATATATTAACTATAGGTTTTTTTTTGCTGGCAGGTATCGCCAACGCGCAATTGTTAACGGCCAATGTTAAGCCTCCGCCGCATCCAAGGATTTTATTGTTAGCAGGGCAGGAGAAAGAATTGCTTGCCAACATAAACACCGATGCCAACCTGCTAAAGATCCACCAGGCTATCATTAAGAATTGCGACGCGATGATTAACATCCAACCGGTTCAATATCAAAAGATAGGTAAGCGGTTGTTAAATATCTCAAGAGAGGCGCTTCACCGGATCTTCTATTTATCCTATGGCTACCGAATGACCCATAACGAGCTTTATTTAAAACAAGCGGAAAAGGAACTGATAGCCGTATCATCATTTGCCGATTGGAACCCAACCCATTACCTGGATGTTGGCGAAATGACCATGGCGGTAGCTATAGGTTATGATTGGTTATACAATGATCTGTCTGAAAATACAAAGACCTTAGTTAAGGATGCCATTTTAAATAAAGGCATTAATACTTCAACAGATAAGGCATACAACTACTGGTTAAAAGTTAACAACAACTGGAACCAGGTTTGCAATGCGGGTATTACTTACGGCGCGTTGGCTACTTACGAAGATCATCCAGATCTATCGGTACAAATGATAAACCGCGCCATTGAAAGTGTCGACTTGCCTATGGAAGCCTATGCGCCCGATGGTGCCTATCCCGAAGGTTATGGTTATTGGGAATATGGTACATCATTTAATGTGATGCTGATAAGTGTTTTAGAAACCGCTTTCGGGAAGGATTTTGGTTTATCGGCCAAGCCCGGCTTTTTAAAAACGCCCGGATACCTGGAGAATATGACGGGAGCAAAAGGTATGGCCTTTAACTATTCCGATTCGGGGGCGGGGCAGGATTTTAATCCGGCCATGTATTGGTTCGCTAATAAGCTAAATGAGCCATCGCTTTTATGGACGCAAAAAGAGCAATTAGCAACGCGTGCTGTATCAAAAAACAGGTTATTGCCGGCCGCTTTAATTTGGAGCAAAGGTATTCAATCGGCTAAGATCACTCAACCTAAAGCTACCATGTGGGCAGGTGACGGACTAAACCCAGTTGCCATGATGCGTACTGCTTGGGGCGACCCTAACGCAATATTTGTTGGATTAAAAGCCGGTTCGCCCTCAGTAAACCACGCGCACATGGATGCAGGATCATTTGTTATGGAAGCTGATGGCATAAGGTGGGGGATAGACCTTGGCGCGCAGGATTATGAGTCGCTTGAATCTAAAAAGGTCGACCTGTGGAACAATAAACAAAACTCGCAACGCTGGCAGATCTTGCGGTACAATAATTATAACCACAGCACACTGACAATTAATAATGCCTTGCAATTGGTAAAAGGCTCGGCAACTATTGTTAGCTCGTCTGCAAAGCCAATGTTTCAAAATGCTATTGTCAATCTAAGTTCTATCTATGCCGACAAAGTTGCAAAAGCCACACGTGGGATAGCCATTATTGATAAGAAATACGTTGTCGTTAGAGATGAATTAGAGTCGCTGGATAGCATCATTACAGTAAGATGGTCTATGATTACAAGCGCTACAGTTACGTTGGATAAAACCGGTGCTACCTTAACTAAGGACGGTAAGACTTTAATACTTCAAGCATCAGGTAAATTTCCTATCGAAATGAAAACCTGGTCTACCGCGCCGAAGATGGACTTTGACGCTGCTAACCCCGGCACCTGTGTAGTGGGTTTAGAAATGAAGATCCCGGCAAATACCAAAGGTTTTATAAACGTGGCGCTTATCCCGCAAGGAAACACACCAACCAACCCACAAACCAAAACTTTGGCACAATGGCCCCCAAATTAATATGCTATGAAAAGTAAACTGGTATTAACTTTATTGCTGGCTTGTAGCCTCAAAACCATGGCGCAGCAACCTGCTGCTACAGATCGTAGTCGTGGCCGGTTCAAGGTAGGTGATGTAACAACCGACCCAAACGTGCATGATCCATGCATGGCTAAAGAAGGCGATACTTATTATGTTTATTTTACAGGCGGCGGTATCCAGGTATGGTCATCAAAAGATATGATGACCTGGACTAAACTGCCATCAGTTTTCTCGGTAGCGCCCGAGTGGGTTGCACAAAAGCTGCCCAGCTTTAAAGGTCTTGGCTTTTGGGCACCCGATCTGAGTTTCCATAATGGCTTATGGTATTTGTATTACGCGACATCAATTTTTGGTAAAAACACCTCAGTTATAGGCATGGCCACCAATAAAACCCTCGATCCTAATTCAAAAGATTATAAATGGGTAGATGGGGGCATGGTACTGCAATCAGTAACCGGGCGTGATTCATGGAATGCTATTGATCCTAATTTGGCCGTTGACGATAGCGGCACACCGTGGTTAAGCTTTGGGTCGCATTGGGATGGATTGAAACTGGTTAAACTAAGCAGCGATTTTAAAACCCCGGCCGAACCACAAGAATGGTACACCATAGCCAGCCGAGGACCGCGTGATTATAAATACACAGACCCGGAACCCGGGAATGCCGAGATAGAAGCACCTTTCATTTTTAAAAACGGCAAATACTACTACCTTTTTGTATCGTGGGATAGCTGCTGTTCGGGTATAAAAAGTACTTACAATATCAGGATAGGCCGCTCTGAAAAAATCACCGGGCCATATTTAGATAAGGACGGCAAAAGTATGACCAAAGGCGGCGGTACTTTATTGCTGGGCGGCGATACAGGCGACAACAAAGTGTTTTATGCACGCGGACATAACTCAGTAGAAACTTTTGATGGCGTTGATTACATGGCTTTTCACGCATATACAACAACATATCCTAAGCTGGGTATCGAGAAGTTAACCTGGGTTGACGGCTGGCCGGAGTTAAAGAAATAGTTGATAGCTTTCTATTAAAAAGGCCCTTAAGTTTATTGCTTAAGGGCCTTTGTTGTATTGGTTTTTATTTCTGCTGATCGAAATTTATCCAGCCCAGGTTTACCCAGCCTCTTCTGTTACCCAGTGTTTTTGTAAACACAAAATAAAGGTCGTGTTTTCCCTGCGGATCAGTTATGACAGTGCTTTCCTGGATGGTATTATCGTTACCATTGCCTTTAATGTTAAAAGTACTGATAACAGCTCCCGTCGGCGAATCAGTGTGTACTTCTATTTTAGCCGCGTTTCTGGACGAATAGCTATAAGTAAGTTGGCCAACGTTTTTAAGGTCGATATCCTTAAATACAAAGTATGCCTGATCTTGTTCAAGGGTTACCACCGCATTTATTTTAGGCACTTTTTCGTACTTGTCCGCACTGTTAGCATAAACCTTTGCCGGGCGCAGTACTAACGATTCGGTAGTAGTTAACGGAGTTATAGCGCCACCTTTATCGGTGTACGATGCGGTTAAGATATACCTGCCAGCATCGGCTGATGCAAGATGATCTTTAAGGGCCACATTGCCTTCACGCGGTAATGAAACAGCTACTTTTTTATCATTAAGCGTTAAAATATATTTAACAATTTCTGATGCATCGTCCTTGGTTAACTGCGGGTGGGCACTCATAGCATG
>JACMRC010000255.1 GCA_014376655.1 Mucilaginibacter sp.
GCCACATGACAAGCATCGCCGAAGAGTTTTTAGTTGACGCTGAGAATAAAGCTTTTGACATTGACCATCGTAAAATTATCAATAACAACATTGGTAAATACGAGGTTGCTGTTGATAGGGGCTTGTCGCGCATTATAAATTTAGAGAACGCAAAACGCCGGGCGCACGTTGTAAAATGGAAAGTGATGGAAAACCTGGACAAGATACTGCCCGAGTTTGAAGCCAACTTTCAGAAGCGTGGTGGTAAAGTTATCTGGGCAAATAATGCTGCCGAAGCCAATAAAGAGATTCTGAATATCATCCAGAAAGCAAATGCTAAAACTGTCGTAAAATCAAAGTCGATGGTTACCGAGGAGATCGAACTGAACGAGTTCCTGGAACATCATCATATAGAATCAATAGAAACGGACCTGGGCGAATACATTGTACAATTGTTAGGGCAAAAGCCTTATCATATTGTTACCCCGGCCATGCACCTGTCTAAAGAGGACATTGCCAAACTATTCCACGAAAAATTTGGAACCCCCATAGATTTCACCCCGGAGCAATTGGTCCAAAAAGCCCGCGAATTGCTACGCGAGAAATACCTGCAGGCTGATGTTGGCATAACCGGCGGTAACTTTTTAATTGCCGATACCGGGAGTATAGCCCTTACTGAAAATGAAGGTAATCCGCGGCTAAGTACATCATTCCCTAAAATACATATTGCCATTGTTGGCATTGAAAAGATAGTGCCATCAATGGCTGACCTTGACCTGTTTTGGCCAATGTTGGCTACACATGGCACCGGGCAAAACTTAACCGTTTATAACACCATACTAAGCGGTCCTCGCCAGCCTAACGAAACCGACGGTCCCGAGGAAATGTATGTGATATTGCTTGACAATGGGCGCACCAACCTGCTGGCTCAAAAAGACCAGCGTCAGGGATTATACTGTATCCGTTGCGGGGCTTGTTTAAATGCTTGCCCGGTTTATAAAAATATTGGCGGCCATACTTATAGCACACCATATAGCGGGCCAATTGGGTCGGTAATTACGCCACACATGCAGGGCATGGAAAACTTTAAGCACTTAAGCTACGCATCAAGCCTTTGTGGTAAATGCACCGAGGTGTGCCCGGTTAAAATTGATATCCATAAAATGTTGCTGCTTAACCGCCGAGATGCGGTTAATGATGGCTTTGTACCGCGTAAAGAAAAATGGGGCTGGATGGCATGGCGCAAAGGCATGCTAAGCCGCAAGTTAGAGGATTTTTTTAGCGGTAAAACCAAAAATAAGCTAATGCAAACCTTCTTCAAAAATACCTGGGGGCATTACCGTGATATGCCAAACGTTGCAGAGAAATCATTCGCCGAGCAATGGCGCGAAAAAAATCAGCCTGAAAAATAAAGCAATTATGCGGAAAATAATTTTAAACCTGGCTGTTAGTCTTGACGGCTTTATTGAGGGCCCAAATGGCGAGATAGACTGGTGCCTAACCGACCAGGATTATGGCATGGAGGCTTTTTTTGAAAGTACCGACAGCATATTTATGGGCCGCAAATGCTATGACATGATAGATGGCCTGCCCAGCCCGTTTGCCGATAAGCAGATCTATGTGTTTACTGATTCGCCTTTTATTATTCCAAATCCCAGGATTATAATAGTTGAAAGCAAAAATTTCCTTAAGGACGTAGAGGCCATACGGCAGCAACAGGGTAAAAATATCTGGTTATTTGGCGGTGCCACACTGTTATCAAGCTTTATAAAACATAAATTAATAGGCGAGTTTATAATATCTGTTCACCCTGTTGTATTAGGCGGTGGAAAACCCTTGTTTTTTAATGTAAATGATAAACTTGACCTGTTGTTTTTAGGCAGCGAAACATTTTCGAGTGGGTTGATACAACTAAAGTATGCCATCAAGCCTAAGTTTGATTTCAGTATATTAGATCAGCAATTAACCTCGTTAAACTAAGCGGCTGGTAAGCCTTCGTTAACCCCTAAAATTTCAGTAAATTGGCTTTATGATTTTTGACCGGAAAAACCTGGACGATAATGCGCTGATAGCAATTTATAAAAAGCTGCTGTACCCGCGTGTTATTGAAGAGAAGATGCTCATTTTGCTAAGGCAGGGGCGCATTGGTAAATGGTTTTCGGGGATCGGTCAGGAAGCTATTGCGGTAGGCTGCGCAATGGCAATGCAGCCGGATGAATATATACTACCTATGCACCGCAACCTGGGCGTTTTTACAACCCGTGGTGTGCCTTTTAACAGGTTGTTAGGGCAATGGCAGGGTAAAGCATCAGGCTTTACTAAAGGGCGCGACAGGTCCTTTCATTTTGGCACGCAGGAGCATAAGATAATCGGGATGATATCACACCTTGGCCCGCAAATGGCGCTGGCTGATGGTATCGCGTTAGCTGACCTATTAGCAGGACGAAAAAAGGCAACGCTGGTATTTACCGGCGAGGGCGGCACCAGTGAAGGTGATTTTCACGAAGCATTAAACATTGCCGCCGTGTGGAACTTACCCGTTATCTTTTTGGTTGAGAACAACGGATATGCCCTGTCAACCCCAACAACCGAGCAATACAAAGCAAAGAAATTAATTGATAAAGCTATTGGCTACGGTATAGAGGGCCGGCAACTAAATGGTAATAATATATTAGAGGTTTATTATGCAATTAGCGAGATAGCAGCAAACATCCGCAAAAGGCCAAGGCCGGTATTGGTGGAATGTCTGACTTTTAGGATGCGGGGCCATGAAGAAGCATCAGGTATCAAATACGTACCGCAGGAGCTTTTTGACGAATGGCAGGATAAGGACCCGGTAACTAAATTCGAAAACTTCCTGATAGCAGAAGAAATATTACGCCCCGAATGGATCCCTTTCTTGCGTGGCGAATTTTTAAAAGAGATAGACCCTATCATTGAGAAGATTTTGAATGAGAAGGATATTCGCCCCAATATATTTACCGAAATGGGCGATGTGTATAAACCATCAACCCGGCCAACTTTTAAACTGTCGGGCAAATCGGCTGTTATAAGGTATATTGATGCTATCCGCGATGGCCTAATGCTGGCCATGACCAAATATGAAAACCTGGTTATTATGGGCCAGGACGTTGCCGAATACGGCGGCGTATTTAAAGTAACCGAAAACTTTGTTGAGCTTTTTGGCAAAGAGCGTGTGCGTAATACACCATTGTGTGAATCGGGCGTTATAGGCACGGCGATGGGCCTGTCGCTTAACGGTTATAAAGCAGTTGTCGAAATGCAGTTTGCCGATTTTGTGAGCAGCGGTTTTACGCAGATAATAAACAACCTTGCCAAAACACATTATCGCTGGGGGCAAAATGTTGACGTGGTGATTCGCATGCCTACAGGTGCCGGTACAGCGGGCGGGCCGTTCCACTCGCAAAGTAATGAGGCCTGGTTCACTAAAACCCCGGGGTTGAAGATTGTATACCCGGCGTTCCCTGCGGATGCCAAGGGCCTGCTAATGGCAGCCATTGCCGACCCAAACCCGGTAATGTATTTCGAGCATAAATACTTGTACCGCAACCTAACCGGCGAGGTGCCCGACGGCGAAATATTTATCGAGATAGGCAAAGCGCGCATAGTGAAGAAAGGCACGCAGGCTACTATTGTAACCTATGGCTACGCGGTGCATTGGGCGTTGGAATATCTAAGTAATCATCCAGAACAATCTATAGAAGTCATAGATCTGCGTAGCCTGCAACCCTGGGATGTTACCACCGTAATAACAAGCGTAAAAAAAACCAATCGTGTGCTGGTACTGCATGAAGATACCCTGACAAGCGGCTTTGGTGCCGAGGTTGCAGCTACCATAGCCGAACAGTGCTTTAAAGACCTGGCAGCTCCTGTAATGCGTTGCGCCAGCCTGGATACGCCGGTGCCTATGGACAAGGGCTTAGAGAACCAGTTCCTGGGTAAATCAAGATTAGATAAGGCTATGCACCAGTTGTTGAATTATTAATACTATGCCCGAAAATCCACTCGATACTTACGGTAATATAGATATCTACTTTTTCGACCAATTGTTAAAAGGGACCTATCAGCATTGTAAAAAAGTGCTGGACATTGGCTGCGGTACCGGGCGAAACCTGCATTATTTCTTAAGAAACCACTATGAGGTATTTGGTGTAGATCAAAGCGCGGATGCCATTAATGCAGTTGGATACTTATCAGCAGCATTAGCACCAAACAATCCAACGGAAAACTTTAGCGTTGCTAACGCGGATGACTTGCCTTTCGGCGATGAAACTTTCGACTTGGTAATTAGCAGCGCGGTACTTCACTTCGCTGAAAACGAGTTGCATTTTGATGCCATGGTTGCTGAAGCTTTCAGAGTTTTAAAACCGGGCGGCTATTTCTTTGCCCGGTTGGCTTCGGATATCGGTATTGAATCGTTGGTTAAAGATTTGGGTAATAGCCGGTGTTTATTGCCCGATGGCTCTACCCGGTTTTTAGTAAACCAGGAAACACTGCTTAACTACACCCATAAATTTGGCAAATTGCACGAACCGATTAAAACCACCAACGTGCAAAACTTGCGTTGTATGACAACGTGGTGTGTGCAAAAGTTCTGTTAGTCCTACCAAATACATATACTTTTTACATCCAGACAACAAATTTTTGTATAAACTTGTAGCACAATGGGTAGCAAACCATTGTTAGGCTATGAACGACGAATTTTATCGGCAAATATTAAATAAGCAACAACTGGCCGAGGCCGTACCTTCAAATAAGGAGATCACTGCCTGGGCCATGCAGGTTATCCGCTTGTTGTTTCCCGAGCAATCAAAAAAAGTATTTATATCTATAGGTCAGCTGCAGGATGAATTTGCAAAACTTCAGGAAGAGCTGTTACATATTATGGATGCCACCAAAGCTTGCAGCGATTGTGATAACCGGGACCGTTCTAAAAGCTTCTTCGACTATCTGCCCGAACTATACCGCATATTAAATACCGACATACAGGCTATTTTTAATGGCGACCCGGCAGCGCGCAGCGAGTTTGAGGTGATCCGTACTTACCCGGGTTTTTTCGCTATATCCTTTTACCGCCTGGCGCATAGTTTGTTTAAACATGATGTGCCGTTGATACCGCGAATTTTAACAGAATACGCGCATTCAAAAACAGGCATTGACATACACCCGGCGGCAGAGATTGGCGAATACTTTTACATAGACCACGGCACAGGCATAGTAATTGGCGAAACCAGCCAGATAGGTAAAAATGTAAAGCTTTACCAAGGCGTAACCCTGGGCGCGTTAAGCGTTGCCAAGTATATGGCCGATACCAAGCGCCATCCAACAGTTGAGGATAATGTGGTTATCTACTCGGGCGCTACCATATTGGGTGGTGAAACGGTTATTGGGCATGGTAGCGTAATAGGCGGCAACGTATGGCTAACCAAAAGTGTTGAGCCACATTCGCGCGTTTACCATGCACCATTGGTAAAGGTTTTAAAGAAAGAAGTATAATATGGCAACTCTTATCGATCTGATAGGCAATACCCCGTTGGTTGAGATCAAACGGCTTAACCCCAACCCTAACGTTAAAATATATGGCAAGCTGGAGGGCAATAACCCCGGCGGCAGTGTAAAAGATCGGGCGGCCCTAAACATGATAAAAAGCGCTTTAGAGCGTGGCGATATTAAACCGGGCAGTAAGCTTATTGAGGCTACCAGCGGTAACACGGGTATAGCGTTAGCCATGATAGCTTGTTTATATGGTTTAGAGATAGAACTGGCACTGCCTTCAAACTCGACCAAAGAACGTACGCTGGCCATGGAAGCATTTGGTGCCAAAGTAACGCTGCTGGATGGTATTGAAAAATGCCGCGATTACGCCGAGGGTAAAGCTGCTAATGAAGGGTATTACATCCTTAACCAATTTGCCAACCCGGATAATTACATGGCCCATTATAAAACTACAGGCCCCGAGATCTGGCGCGATACTGAACACAAAATAACCCACTTTGTAAGTGCTATGGGTACAACCGGCACTATTATGGGTAACTCTAAATATCTAAAAGAAGTAAATCCCGATATTCAAATTGTAGGTTGCCAGCCGACAGAAGGCTCGTCAATCCCCGGTATCCGCCGTTGGCCGGAAGCTTATCTGCCAAAAATATTTGATCCGTCAAGGGTGGATAGGGTGCTTGACATATCAGAAGAAGAAGCTGTATCCATGACCCGCAAATTGGTGCGCGAGGAAGGCGTTTTCGCCGGAATGAGCAGTGGCGGCGCATTAGCCGGTGCACTTAAATTAGCGTCCGAATTAAAAGAAGGCGTTATTGTATTTATTTGCTGCGATAGAGGAGATAGGTATTTGAGCAGTGATTTGTTTGGGTAGAAACCCCACCTCTGTTTGTGTCCTCACAAACAGCTATAAACAAAAGAGGTGTCTGTGTCCCCACAGACACCGGGGATTTTCCTCCTTGCTTACTTTATCTTCCTTGCCGCAACACCTTCATTGGTGATCTTAACCGGCAAAATATGCCCTTGGGCATCAAAATACATTTTGTCAATACAGGTTACACGGTGGTTGCCATCACGTTCGCCTAATGGACGGCGGTGATAAACAATATACCATTCATCTGTTTTAGGGATGTTAATAACCGAGTGGTGACCAGCGCCGGTAGCAACGGTCATATCTTGTTTTAATACCAGGTCAATACGCTCAAAAGGTCCGGTTGGCGAATCGCCCATTGCGTAAGCAACCCGATAATTAGGGCCTGTCCAACCGCCTTCGCTCCACATTAAGTAGTATTTGCCGTTGCGTTTAAACATCACCGGCCCTTCAACATAATCTTTTGGGGTGATGGATTTATAAGTCTCGCCATCAGCAAAAGGTATAAGACCGGTAAAGTCTTTATTCAGTTTCGCGATGTTGCAATGGCCCCAGCCGCCGTAAATAATATAATACTGGCCATCGTCATCTTTATATATAAACTGGTCTATAGGCTGTGCTTTATTAATGATCTTATCTATCAACGGCTTACCCAAATAGTCTTTAAACGGACCGCCCGGATTTTTTGACACGGCTACACCAATACCACCAACCTGGTTATCATTCTGGATATCATTAGCGCCAAAGAATAGGTAGTATTTACCGCCCATCTCGGTTACTGCCGGAGCCCACATGGCTTTTTTGGCCCACTTAACTGCAGACGTATCAATAATACGTTCGTGCTTGGTCCAGGTAACAAGATCCTTTGATGAGAATGCATCCATTAAAACCTGTTTCTCATACTTATCCGAAAAAGTAGGATACACCCAATAAGTTTTATTGAAGATCTTTGCTTCCGGGTCGGCATACCAGCCTTGCGCTATTGGGTTGCCTGATGTTTTAGGCGCTTCCTGGGCAAAGGTAATCCCTGCAGATAGTGCAAGGATGCTTGTTAAGATTAACGATTGATAAAGTCTCATAACTATATACAATTTATTTTTTCTTCCAGACGCGCTGTTTGCCCCTATTATTGCGGTTTTGGTTTGGTTTTGTTTCTTGTCTTACCTCGGCAATGCTGCTTAAATGTTCAGGTAGCGGGTGTTGGGTGATCTTCTTATCCATCAATTCCTCAATAGCCTTTAAACGGCGCTCATCACGATGGTTAACAAAAGTTATAGCAGTGCCTTTAGTTTCGGCGCGTGCGGTACGGCCTATGCGGTGGATATAATCTTCCGCATCGCCCGGTACATCATAGTTTATTACCAGATCAATCCCCTCCACATCAATACCGCGCGAAAGGGCATCAGTACCAATAATGATAGGCAGTTTCTTATTCTTAAACCTTAATAAGATCTCTTCACGCTCCTTTTGCTCCAGGTCCGAGTGAAAAGCCTCAGCCGTTAATTTTATACCCCTTAATTCTTTATTTAATGATTTCACGATCTCTTTCCGCGAAGCGAAAATAATAGTGCTTAAATAATTGCCATCCTTTAACAAGTGCTGTAACAAAGGCGTTTTTTGCTGATCGTGCAAACGGTAGATCTGCTGATCGATACCAACAGCCGGTTGCGATATGGCTATACTAATTTGCTCCGGGTTGATCAAAACTGATTTAGCCAGGTTACGGATTCGCCCCGGCATAGTAGCCGAGAATAGCAAAGTTTGGCGTTCCTTAGGCAAATGGCCGATGATGCGCATAATATCGTCCGAGAAACCCATGTCCAACATACGGTCGGCCTCATCCAATATCAAATGATCTATTTTGTTCAGCTTTAATATACCCGATGTAAGATGTGCTATGAGCCTGCCCGGGGTGGCTATGATAATGTTTACATTGTTTTGGATACCACGGCGCTGCTGCTCATAAATATGCCCGTCGCCACCGCCAAAAACAGCGATGGAACTGATGCCGGTAAAGTAGGCAAGTCCTTCAACCTGTTGGTCAATCTGCTGTGCCAGTTCGCGGGTTGGGGTAAGTATAAGCGTGCTGGTATGATCTTTGGCTGTGCGGCCAATTTTTTCCAGTATCGGTAGTAAAAATGCTGCAGTTTTACCCGTGCCGGTTTGGGCGCAGGCTATCAGATCTTTGCCCGCTAAAATAAGCGGAATGGCCATTCCCTGTATGGGGGTTGGGGTGGTATACCCCATGCTTGTTATGCCTTCTGTAAGCTCGTTGTTGAAATTGAAATCAGTAAAATTCACTCTATATTTTTGTATGCTGACAAGATAAGCAAAAATTGTGTGTTAGCGGTATTTGCAGTTGATGTTGACAGGGACGTTACTTTACAATTTAACCGGCAACGCTTTTAGCAATGCCAAAACCTGCTGCATTCAACCGGTTTGTCACCCTTGTGATACCTAAGATCTACCCGCGAGAAAGATTATTTATATAAATTCCTGTATATCAATTAATTAGCATAAAATACTTGCTGAACCTCCGGATTAGGTTGGCTTGCCGCAAATTAATCTTGCCTGCCGCCCCATTTTACTAGACCATATTCAGGGTGATTTACCACAATTCATCACACTATATCACACTTTTTCACGTGTTTGTTACACGATATCACGCGTTTTCACACTTTTATTACATTATATCACGCGTTTTCACACTATTATTTCAGGCGATATTTTCA
>JACMRC010000256.1 GCA_014376655.1 Mucilaginibacter sp.
CCCCCGGTCCTTTAAAACCCATTAAATTCAAAATGCTTACCTTCGCAGCGTGGAGATTTTAGATTCGAACCTTCAGGCTTACTTAGACAACCATTGCGAACCCGAGCCGGAGGCACTGCAGTTTATAAATAGGGAGACCTATTTAAAGGTGCTAAAGCCCAATATGCTATCGGGCCATTACCAGGGCAGGGTGTTAAGTATGCTGAGTAAAATGATGCAGCCAAAACGTATTTTGGAGATAGGCACATTTACCGGCTACGCTACAATTTGTTTGGCAGAAGGACTTACCGAAGACGGAATTATCCATACCATTGAAGTTAACGGCGAAATGGAAGAAATGCTTAAAAAGCACTTTTCGTTAACAGATGTGGAAAAAAAAATAAAGGTTCATTTTGGGCCTGCAGAGCACGTAATAGCCGCTTTAAGCACCGAAATGTTTGACATTGTGTTTATTGATGCGGATAAAAAGAATAATTTACTTTACTTTGAGTTAATATTTGACCAAGTTAGGTCCGGAGGAATAATAATAATTGATAATGTTTTGTGGAAAGGCAAAGTATACGGCACCGAAAAAGATGCCGATACCGAGAGTTTCCGCAAACTAAATGACAGGATAGCTGTTGACACACGAGTTGAAAAACTCATTTTACCAGTGCGCGACGGCATCCTTATCATCAGAAAAAAATAATTATGAAGAAAACCTTACTGATTACAACGCTGCTAATATCAACTGTTACCGCGTTCGCCCAAAAGAACACTTCACAATCGTACATCGAACAGTTCAAAGATAATGCCATACAAATTATGCATGAAACGGGTATCCCCGCCAGCATTATTTTAGGCATAGCCATGCACGAGTCGGGCAACGGCAACAGCACCATCGCAAAAAACTTAAATAACCAGTTTGGTGTGAAAGGCCACGGCGGCGCTGATTTTTATAAGAATCAAAAGAAAGTACACTCAGCCTATAAAAGATACAATTCCATCCTTGAATCGTTTGATGATTTTGCCCGCATTATTACTACACGCCAGCAATTGGGCCGTATATCAGACCAGTTAACCCAGTACGATTACGAGAAATGGGTTAAAGGTATCCAGCACAGCGGCTATGCAAGTAGCAAAAAATGGGCATCGCAAGTGTTAGGTATCATTCGCAAATACCAGTTGAACGACCTTGACCAAACCCCGACAGAGCAAGCGCAGACAGCGCAAACCACACAAAGCGCCACAGACAATCCATATTTAAAGTAATAAAACCTAATTTGGCATCATGATATATGCCGGGCTACGCCCTTTTATTTTAAAGAGAACTATACTTTTTTTATTGATTGCCGCTACGGCATTAACATCGTGCTCGGTACATAAAAAAGCAGCGGTTTACAGGCCGCCGGTTCACACTGTTGCTCCCCTTGTTTCTGATACAGAAGCCAAGAGAAACAACGAAAAAGTAGAGAAAGTGCGCAGCGTAGCCATTGCGGCTTTTGTGCCTTATACCGTTGTTACCTATATAGACAGGTTTAAAACCATCGCTATCCAGGAAATGAATACTTACGGCATCCCGGCCAGTATAACTTTAGCGCAAGGTTTATTTGAGTCGGGCTTTGGCAATAGTGATCTTTCAAAAATTGCCAACAATCACTTCGGCATTAAATGTACCAGCGACTGGAAAGGCAAAAGCTTTTATAAAGACGACGACCAGGAAAACGATTGTTTCCGTGTGTATGATAAGCCCGAAGACTCCTACCGCGACCACTCGGAATTTTTAAAAAGAAAACGTTATGCGCCGTTGTTTGAGTTGGATAAAAACGATTACAAGGGCTGGGCACAGGGATTAAAGGATGCTGGCTATGCTACTAATCCAAAATACCCGGAATTGCTGATAGGCGTTATTGAAAAATATCATTTAGATCAATTTGATCGCCCCGAAGGCGAGGTGCAAAAAATTAAACGCGAGGACCGTGTGCTGGCGCAGATCAACCAAAACATAGGTAAAGAAATAAAAGACTCTTTGGTGCAAGTTACCCCTGTCAATAAATTATATACCATAAAAACCGGCGATACACTATACAACGTTTCTAAAC